>JAHLWV010000201.1 GCA_019057735.1 Promethearchaeota archaeon
GTCTCTATAGACTAAGGCAAGTAAGGGAACAGTACAAATAATATCTCAAAGTTAATTGGTATTGGCATTTTCCTTTTGTATTTGGGTGGTATGATTTATCTGCATGATTACCTAAAATTAATGCAATAAATAAGTAAATCGAGTATAATTAAAAAATAAAATTTTTTTTCAGCTAAGGAGTAAAAGTTGTTGCTATCAGCTTTTCTATTAGAAGCAGTTTTAATATCTATTGCCCTGTGACATAGTATGAATCCCTTTATATTATTACTTGAGGAATATGCAGGGTGGGGTGGTTGATGATTGTCGGTCTGGTACCATAAACTTTTTCAAAAATATCTTCATTTATAACTTCCTGTGGTGTACCTGTTTTCTCGATTTTTCCTTCATTTAATATCATGTGACAGGGGACTGTGAAGGGGACGGTTCTTTGTCACATTGTGTAAATAGCTATATAATTAAAAAAATTGGGTACAAGGAAATTATTATACTTAGACAAAGAAGAAAATTAAGCAAAAAAGGAATTTAATCCAGCCAATAGGTAAAGAGAGGAGTGCTCATTATATACTTGGTACATTTGGTGATTAGTTGGCATTTACTTGGCGATTAGAAGGATTAGATGGACAATAAAAAGTTTTTCTTTCCGGGTGATAACAGATAATGCTGATGAAGAGATGTAGGATGATTTAAACGTAAATTGGGGAAAGGCACTTGAAATTATGTATAAGGCATTGAATAAATTTATTTTTGAAGGTTGGGTTAACAAAATTTAGTTTACTACATAACAGAAGAGGAATAGTAGATTTGCCTTCAACTTTGATATAACTTTTTTCTTGAAATAGAATTTCGGCTATTTATTTTTAAAAAAAGAAGGGTTTTTAAAATAAGTATCGTATATAGTAAAAGAACATAATTTAAATTTAAAATTTATGCCTAAACATGATAATATATAGTTAAATTTATATATCTTTTTGAATATAACCTACATATTGTACCGAACAGCATTTATAATTTCATAAATAGATTTCTGAATAGGAGAAAGGAATCGAAAATGAAGTTCAGAGGACAGTTAAGTTTTACTGGAGGTGTATCTTTGAGATTGAAGCGCTGTCCGAGCAAGATAAAAGAAAGCACCGCGCACGCATATGTAACCGGCACAATTCTCTCTGCTGTCGCAGCATTAGAAGTTTCTATTTTTGAGGTTTTAACATGAATCATTTTCCAAGTGACTGGCCTGGACAAGGTCCAATAAATTTAGAAATTCATGATTTACCACATCGCTCATCTTCAACGGAATGGTGGTACGTAAACAGCCATTTCGAGACAGCAGATGGCCAAAAATTGTCACTTTTCGCAGCATTTTTTCGAATTGCTTACGGTAGAGATAAAGTTACAAAAGAAGTTGTATATGCACATTCGGTTACCTGGGCTATTAGTGATGTAAACGGCAAAGTCTATCATACTGACTCGCGAGTGGATAAAAATTCACCCAAGATTGGACTTGGACGAATCAAAAAAGGATATGGTTTAAATGACCCACGTTTGAACCGGGCATTAACCGAGATTCTTGAAAAGGGTCGAACTCCGGTACCTGACCGCATGTTCAAAGGTGATGTTTTTGTCGGTGAAAGACAACTGGAACTCGACTTTGACGGTGCACGATTCAAAAAGCAGGATGATGGAAGTTATTGTTTGTCTCTTTTCAACCCTCGTGTTCATGCCGGTTGCGATATCGTGTTTCATCCTGAAAAACCGCCGATACGACATGGTAATAGTGGTGTAGTCAAAGGCATACAAGGGGAGAATCTGTTCTACTATTTTATCCCTCGCTGCAGGTTAGCAGGGACTGTAACTCTGAATGGAATTAAACAGCCAATTGTGTCCGGTTCCGGTTGGTATGACCACAACTTCGGAGCTCAAATCTCGGATCCAACCACCAAAAAAAAATCAAACAAGGAAATCAATTTTACACACGATATTGCCTGGAACTGGACAGGAATCCAACTCGACAACGGAAGTGAAATTACTGCCTACTCAGCTGTTCATTGTGATACCAATGAAGTAGGCGGTCAGCGGCTTATTGTAATCGACCCGAATGGACGTTGTATCTCCCATACTGACATAAAGTTTGAACCTATGCGCTGGTGGCGAAGTACTCGTACATTTTCTGATTACCCGACCTGCTGGAAACTCGAAGTACCAAAGGCTGAAATTAACCTCACCATAAAAGCATGTTTTGATGACCAAGAGTTCATTACTTTTATTTCAAAACCTTCTTTTTGGGAAGGACGTTGTGATGTTAAGGGAACAGTTCATGGCAAGCAAGTCTCAGGTCTTGCTTATGTTGAGCGAAGCGGTTTTGAATCAATCAAAGGCCTTGATGGATTTTTTTCGGCAGTTGGTGAGGAGGTTAGAAAATCAGTTAGGAACATTATCCCACTTGAACCAACATTCGAGCAGGTACGTTATTTAATTGCAAGCAAAGAACATGAGCACTACATGAACGGTGTTAATATTCCCCAATTAGCCCGCACAATGTTAAAACCGATACGGGAAATCACGGATCGAGGCGGCAAGTCGTGGCGTTCGTATGCTGCTCTGGTTTGCTGTGATGTTGTGGGAGGTGATTCACGTAAGTTCGTGCAGTGGTTAGCAATGCCTGAATTAATACATGTTGGCTCTCTCATTGTGGATGATGTTCAGGATAAATCAACTGTCCGTCGTGGAGGACCGACCTGCCATCTTATTTACGGCGAACCACTCGCCATAAACGCGGGAATCGCTGCTTATTTCATAGGACAAAAACTTCTAATTTCAGATGAATTATCGAATGCTCAAAAACTTATTCTCTACGATCTTTACTTCGAGGCATTACGTGCAGGTCATGCGGGACAGGCGATAGACATTGATGGCATGAATGATCTTATGCCTGAGGTTGTAAAAAGCGGTGATTCAAGTGTGCTTGAAGAACGGGTACTGGCTTGCCAACGCCTAAAAACTGCTGTGCCGGCATCATCTCTTGCACGCATGGGTGCGGTCGCCGGTGGAGGAACTAAGGAACAAATTGAAGCCGTAGGTCAATTCTTCGAAGCGGTCGGACTTGCATTCCAGATTACCGATGATGTTCTCAACTTGCGTGGATTTAAAGGAGAACTTAAAGTTCGGGGAGAGGATATTATTAATGGCACTGTTACCCTCCCTATTGCAAAAGCTATGTCAAGACTTTCTCTTAAAGAAAGACAGTGGGTTTGGAAAACGCTTCAATCCAAACCAAAGAATTCAATAGTCATCTCTTCTGTAGTTGAGAAACTGGAGGAGTGCGGTGCTCTTGATGCATGTGTTAAACAAGCAACCAAGCTTGTGGAAACGGCATGGAATGAGGTTGAACCAAAACTCGAAGATTCAATCCCTAAAATAATGCTTCGTGCTTTCGGTTGGTATGTGCTTGAACGTCATTATTAAAAAGTTTCAGACATTCAATAGAAAGAAATAGGTAATTTACTAATTGCAATAAAATAGGGATAACACATCCTATTTTCTCAGACAATTAATATTTCGCTTTTAAATTAAATAAATAGAGAAGGTGTGCCAGGTCAATAATTCGGTAACTTTTTCTAACTTTTATCATATTAATTCTCGGGGCAATCAAAAAAAGAGAAACATTTTACTTTACTTTTTTCTCTCTTTTATAAGTAGATTTTCAAAAGGGTTATTCAGTAGTCGCCTAGGTGAAGGTGATAATAATATTGATAATAATAGGGACAGACACCTATTTTCATTGTCCTCACTTCTGCGAAGACCCATGATCTATATATGCCAAGAATAGCACGAGTCGTTGCAGCGGGGTACCCGCACCATATCACTTAAAAGAAGAAATTAACGGTAAAAGATATTTGCTGATGATACCGACCAAAGAAAATATCTTTCACTTCTAAAATAAGTGTCCCCTTATTTCATATTTATCATTTGTCATATTTATCATTTGTCATTTCTATACAAGTAGTGGAAGCAATCTCTTCAACTAAGGAGTAAAAGTTGTTGCTATCAGCTTTTCTATTAGAAGCAGTCTTAATATCTTTATCCGGAGTTATGGCTCCAGGACCCATTACAGCAGTAACGGTAAGCAAAGGAACTAAATCACCTCATGCCGGAGCAATTATTGCCCTGGGACATGGCATTGTAGAAATCCCTTTAATGATCTTAATACTTTATGGTTTTGGTGAAATATTAAAAATACTTTATATTAAAGCGATAATAGGTTTACTTGGTGGCTTATTTCTCCTGAAGATGGGTCTTGGCTTACTTAAGGGGATTAAACAAGCTAAAATAGATTCATCTAACGATCCTCACTCTCCCCTGATGGCTGGAATTATACTCAGCCTGGCCAATCCATATTTTTTGATCTGGTGGGCAACCATAGGTTCTATTCTCATTTTTCGGTCCATTACTTTTGGACTGCTTGGTTTTGCTATCTTTATGGTTCTCCATTGGTCCTGTGACTTTTTCTGGTGCTATTTCCTTTCTGCCTTATCTTTTAAGGGCGGGCAATTTTTTGGTAAAAGACTGCAGCAGGTTTTATTTTTAATCTGCGGAGTTTTTCTCTTATTTTTTAGTAGTAAATTTATCTATGATGCAGCGAAAATAATCTTTTCTTTCTAAATCCCTCATCCAGGCATTTATATTATTACTTGAGGAATATGCAGGGTGGGGTGGTTGATGATTGTCGGTCTGGTACCATAAACTTTTTCAAAAATATCTTCATTTATAACTTCCTGTGGTGTACCTATTTTCTCAATTTCTCCTTCATTTAACAAAATAAGTCGATTAGATAAAATGCTGGCTAAATTTAAGTCATGAAAAGCAGAAATAATAATTATTTTGTCATTCTCTAATACCTTTTTGAAAAATTTAACCACCTCATGTTTATAATTTATATCCAGATGGGAAGTAAATTCATCCAGGAGAA
>JAHLWV010000202.1 GCA_019057735.1 Promethearchaeota archaeon
ATCTCCATTGGTGTATAATCTTCAAGCGGAACAGGAGGTATTTCGTCGTCGTATACTTTAAAGCGTGAATCAATAACGTGGGAAGGCTCTTCTGACCTCAATGAAGTTTCTGAACCCTCAACACTCTTCTCCAATTGTTTCTCGTATTCTAAACCAACAGATTTTGGAATTGTTACAATGTTATTTTGTATTTCTGTTTCGGCATCTTCTAAATCCCCACCATCGTTTTCCCAATCGTCTAAAAAACCTAGCAAATCATCTAAAGCGGCTTTATCTTCTTCAATGCTAGGTTTTTTTATTGAAGTTACTATCTCTTCTTCAATATTTAGCTTAGCTTTCTCAGAATCATCTAAAGAAAGAGTCATGTCAGTAATTTCATCTCCAGAAATTAATAGATTCAATTTTTTAGCTAACTCTCGTATGTACCCAAGGTAATATCCAATTCGATATACATTTTTTAAGCCACCAAACACCAAATATTCGTCGTTGATTGCTAGAATTATGCTATAACCAGAAGTATTGTGAAGAATTATCTCTGTTAGGTCGCCGTGTGCAGTTGCTACGCTTAATCTCAAACCTAAATCAATTAACGCAGTACTTGAAGCGGATGTTGCATCAGCATCGAGCTCAGAAGAAGAAGCAGACGCAACTTTCATACCAACTCGAGAAAGTACTGCTAGATTTTCTAAATCTGTTTTATCTTCTTCTAATTTTAAAATCTTCATCATGTTTTCTCGAATACCTTGCGTAAGAGACGACGACATTTCACATCAAAATCTTTTTTAGATTAAAGTTAATTGGAATCAATATATAATTAATTCTCTTAATGTATATCATAAAATTTACATTAATATATTTTATTATAATTACTTACATAAATTCATTTAATTTCTTCTGTGTAGACGAAGTTTTGTCATATTTATTGAACGAGTACCCAGATAAGTCAGTAACAATGTTTTTAATATCCTCTATCACATTTTCAACTGTTAAATTATTCGTATCAATTGTGAATACTTTTTTAGGTTGAGTTTTTGGAAATAAAAATTGATTATAATAGGAGAGAATTTCTAATAGGTATTTCTTGTCATCTTCATTCCAATCCTTCCGGGTATTATCAATTGAACCTCGTTGAATTATTCTATTTAAAATAGTATCTGTTTCAGCAGTAAGATATATAACGAAATCTTCTTTCCACTTAACTGACTTATACATATCATGGATAAGATTATAGTCTTTTTCTTTAAGGTAAAGGCTTTTAGAGTAAACTAGCACGCAGATTGGTGTTCGATCTAGAAAAATAACTCTTCCGTTGTATTTATTGTCAAAATTAGTGATATTTTTGTTTCTCCGAATGAGTTGTTGGAGAAAGTGAATTTCGCTTCGAAAGGCGATTTGTTTGTTGCCGGAACCGAATGGAAAGGGAGGAATTTTAATATATCTTTCGGGAAAAAACTTGAACTTATTATTATCTCCTAAAATTTTTTTTAAAAGATTAAAAATTGTTGTTTTACCAATTCCATGAACCCCCGCAATTGAAATAATGATGTTATCCTTACTACCCTTGTTTGTAAAATATCTTCTACCCAACCTCTCTTTCTCCACGTCGTAGACTCTTCTCGTATTTTAATAAAAATAAGTTACTAATAATAACACTAAAGATATTTGATTTTTCTTATTATTAAATTTATATATTAAAAGTTAGATGGAGAATTATGATTAAATTAGAAATAGATAATTAAGAGAATGAGAGTAATGCTGTAGATTAAATTAGCTATTATTGTACTAACTAAGTTCTTGTTAATTTCATAGATTATCCCCAAGAATAGAGATACCATAAAATTTACTAAAAAGAAATATATCCCCATGGGAAATGTAAAAAATAGAAACAGAAGTGAGTAAACCAAAGCTACAATTACAATTACTGTAACTTTTCCGAGAAAGTTGTTTTCAAAATGCGCTTTTAAAGTGTTGTGTAATACACCTCTAAATACTAGTTCAGTTGAAATCACTGATAAACTTAAAATGGGAATAAGTAATATTACCATAATTAAATTAGAGTTTTGAAGGACGAGATATTCCTCGTCTAAATAAGCAAATATATCGTAGAAATTTATTCCTGAATCGTACATAAAGCGGATTATTAAGGACGAAAAATTATCAATTAAAACTAATCCAATACTTCCGGCTATGCCAACTAAAGTAGCGATTATTAGTGATTTTGTATTGAAGATAAAGCCTAATTTCTTGAGGCTATGTTTTTTTGAATAAAGATAATACAGGGGATAGAGCCCAAATACAATATCAGGAACTTGACTTAAGAGAATTGTTGCCATGTTTAAATCTAATATTTCAGATGGTCCTAGTTGAAAAGTTAGCAACATAGTAATTACTAATCTAACGATAATATATGCCATAAGAGCATTACTAAATACTCTAATCCCTTCTCTGAAATTCCATTCGCTTTTTTTCAACACAAACTTTTGTTCAGGTACTAATTTTTTATTTGTAAATACATATCCTTTTCGATTCTGCTGTTCTTTTTCTTGGATTGCGATATCTTGTTCTGGAATTTTTTCTAATCTTGAATCACATATAGGACACTGTTCTAATATATTAGAAGTTATAATCGAACCGCAGTTCGAACATTTGCGCGATATTTGTTCTTTTTTAATTGGTTTTGTTTTAGGTTTCGCTTGATCGAGATTATCCTCACTTGGTTTAATATTTATTACCAGCTTCCCACATTTAGGATTTGGACAATATGTTGTATTTTTTTGGATTGTAGTTCCACAATACACGCAAAATTTTGTTACCTGAGGATTTTCTTTTTCTTTTGACATAACTCTCAATAAATTAAGAAATTTAATTGTGCTAAAGCGTACTTAATTTAATATATTAAATTCAAAATTATATATTTTATTGTTATCAACTAAAACAATATGTTGACAGTAGGAAAACTTTAAGCGCTTTCTATTATTACTTTTATTGATCACGCTTGAATTTTTTTACTTTTTTCTTTTCTTAAGTTCTTTAGTTTTTGAATAAAGTTCCATGAGCAATAGATTATGATAAAGAGATATAGAGTCAAAGTAATCCTCCCCGATATCAGACTGATTAGCATGTACTAACGCAAGTTGAGCGTTTAGGGCAGATTTCATGAGCAATTCGATTCCGTTGTAAATTAAATTTGGACTCCAAGTCCCTCGATCAGGGTTTCCCCACCAAGTTGTATCGGAACAAATCCCTCTATCATAATACCACCTAGAAGTATTACAGTGACTTTCTACATCCCAATTTTGTTTCAAATCTAAATTTTCTATTAAATTCATTAGGTTGTTTAAACTTCTCACAATTTTCCAGTATAATGCATGGACTCTATTATCGGGATGATCCCACATTGGATACGGAATGTCTGCCTTCATATCACCGGAAGAAGTGCTCCAACTCGAATCTTTAGGGATTATCTTTTCTTTATTAATCGGAAAAAATTTGGATAAATCGGAAATGAATTCAATTTTAATTGAATTATGATCGTTAATAAGTTCGAAAGCCTTACTTAGAAATATTCTTTCAAATTTTTTTATGTGATGGCCAAACGTTTCTGAATCCATAGCTGTTATTAGATATTTATCTTTTTGCTCTGATTCTTTATTTTCCTTGAACCTACCTTCAATTTCTTCAACAAATCCTTTCGCAGTGATATTGTTAAATGAGATTTTATTACTTAAAATATCATCTCTAAAATATAACATTAAACCATTTGGAGAAGTATATATTTGATCAGTAGGCCAATTTACAGGACAGGCTATACCGCTCATAATTACCCATTTATACCCTAATTCTCGTATAGATTTTGCAACTTGAGAACTAATTGACATTTCAGGAGGGAAAAATCCTCCTCGTTCCCACTGATTGAATTCATTTCGTAAAACTTCTTCATTTATCTCAATTTGATGTTTAGATTCCTTTTGTGAAATAAGCGGGAGGATCGGATGGAATTTTGCGGTACCAGTGATTTCAATTTTATTACTAGATTCCAAATTTTGCAGAATTTCTAACGTATCACCTAAATTATTTTGGTATAATAAATCAATTAGAACGGTATTAATATTAAGACTAACTCTTACATTATCGTGTTCTTCAAACATTTTCAATAAAGGTTTATAGCACTCTTTATCAATTTGGTGCAATACCTTACGATCTTGAAAAAAAGGTTGATACATATGTAATAATGGAGCCCAATATATCATTATAACAATCGTCCTTCAACATTTATTATTTTTATTATTTTAAAAATTTAAAAAGGGAATAAAAAAATGTGAGATTTCTATCTTTCAATTATGTTTTCTTTAATTTTTATACCAAAGTGAGTTGCTTCAAAATTTGGTTTGTGAACCAAAACTTTGTCCCCAACGGTAATATCTACTATAGATACAGGAGTTCCAACGGAATTCACTAATCGAATCGTTTCTGCATTTTGACCAATGTAGTTAAATCTGATCTTTTTACCTTGTTTATCGATTTCTAATTCCAATCTTAACATAGGGCGCGTTTCAATTTTTACTCTACCCACTGTAACCTTTTTCGCTCCACCACTAGTATTTACCACCAGTACTTGATCTCCCCCTTTCAATTCACTTAAATATTTCGTCCGATAGTTGTTATCAGTGTCATCGCTCGGAACTAGAATATATGCTGAAACATCACCGGCGTTTACTCTGAAAGGCCTTGAGGAAACAAATTGAGTCTCAAAAACCTCAGCATGTACTAACACAAATCCTTTTGCAGTGCTTCCAACGAGCATCCCCTCCCCTGATTTCAATAAGGATGTAGTATCAACGCACACTCTTTCGCTCTCTGGGACATTTTGTAAAGCTGTAACTTTTGCTTCTATTAAATCAACCACAAATTCGGTCACTAATAATTTTTTCAATTCTACGATGTCATTGACTTCTTTAGG
>JAHLWV010000203.1 GCA_019057735.1 Promethearchaeota archaeon
TTTTGTAAGTTAAACAATCTCTAAATTCGATAGTAAATAGAAAAAAATAAAAGGTTGTTATATTTATCTAAATTACCTTAGAATCAATTATGTGATGTTTAGATTATGGAGAGTAATAAAAAAATTGTAGCAATGGTAACTTCACCCGCGAAAGACGCTCATAAACGCAAAGCGAAAGGGTTTTCTTTAGGAGAAATAAAAGAAGCGGGAAAAACAGTTGAATTACTAAGAAAATTGAACGTTGATATCGATTATTTCAGAAAATCTAAACACGAAAGCAACGTTAAAGAGCTTAGAAAACTAAAAGGTACTGACAAAAAAAGTAAAAAGAAAAAGCCTTTCGTGGCTAAAGAGAAGAAGAGAACGCCTTTTAAACCAAAAGTTTCAAAACCAGAAAAGAAACCAGTTAAAAAAGTTGTAGCCAAGAAACCAGCCAAACCAACTAAAGCCGCTAAAAAAGCGCCTGCTCCCAAAAAAGAGCGAGTTAAAAAAGAACTAAAACAAATAAAGAAAGAGCTTCCAAAAGCTGAAACAACAGCGTTAACTTCTCTTTCGGGGTTGGGTCCTGCCACTGCCAAAAAATTTGAAGAACTTGGAGTAAGTTGCGCTGAAGAGCTTGTAAAAGAAGATCCTGCAGAGTTGGCTAAACTGATAAAAGGGGTTTCAGAAGAAAAGATTATAAATTGGATTAAAGAGTGTAAAGAATTACTGCAAGAATAATCTTATTTACATATTATAATCGAGTTCTCCTTTTTTGCATATTTTTACGGAAAATAAAGGTTTTTATTATTGTACACTATTTTTTTGATATATTAATATCAATTTTTAAATTTCCTTAGGAAATCAGTCTAATAATGGAATATAATTACTATACCTACGAAAAAAAGGAAGCTAACCTAACAATTCATAAATTAGCTAAGTGGTTTAGAGAAGAGAAGTTTGAAGGAAATGAAAATGAAGGGCATATTTCTCTCCACTCATTAAATGATTACGATGAGTTTTACGGCGCTAACGCAAAAATGGAGATTAGCTGGGAGAAAAAAGAGAGAGCCGGTTTTTTTCATGGTAAAGAAGTTCAAAATTCTATCGAGCTTTATAGTTCAATCGGATTTGCAATTATAAAGAAGGAAAGCGATTGGCTCCTTAGCCACGAATTTGTTACATGGTTCGGACAAAGAACTAAAATGATGAGGAAAAGATATTATCGAGAAAAGTGTATCCATGGCATATTCTATTGTGATGTAACTGAGCGTTTAATTAATATTCATTTTAACGTTATTGACAAGTTTTATGATAATTTTAAACCTTTTATCATTAAATCCTTAAACACTATCATATGTCACGATTGAACTAAATTGTTTTAGTTTTTTTACCTTCGCGCTCTTTTCTTGCCAAAACGAAAAAATTGTCTTTTTTATTAGGACCTCCTCTCTTTTTCATTTCCTTAATTACAAAGCTTTCTAACAATTTTTTCAGTTCTTTACGCGAAAAGAAGTGATAAAATCGATTGTAAGTCAAATTCTCTTTTGAAATTGTCCAGGGGATAAATTTATCACCAAATTCCTCTAGATCAAGCTTGTTTTGAGTCACCCTATAGTGAGAACTATACAATCTTTTGAACCAATCGCGAATAAAATAATAACGATATTTTTTTTGATATTTTCTCCAAAGGGTTAAAAACAGTAATCCATTATTGCTTAAAATTGCGTAGATCTGCTTTAAAACGTGATTACGATTATGGATGTTTTTAATATGGTGAATAGCTGCGATGGAAAAGATATTATCTACTGCTTCTGGTCGGATTGGTATAGCGTTGATGTCGCTTTGGATTAATTCAATCGATCTCCGTTCTTTCATCGTATAATTATTTCCTGCTGCAATTCTATTGCGAGATATTTTCAGAAATTCTATGGAATTATCAATACCGATCAGTTTAATGTTAGATTGTAAAAAAATTTTAAAATTTCGTCCATTGGCACATCCTAAATCAATATTGTATCCATTAAATGATACACCTTCTTGAATGAGCTCATTAAAAAACAATTCAAAATCCTTCCACGGATAAAATCGCTTTTTATTATAATCGAGTGCTAAAATATCGTAAATTTTCTTACTCATTGTTCGAAGTAATTTAATTTAATGTAAATTTATTTGTAATTAGTACTTTTAATTCAGATATTATTAAAAATTTATAAGCTGCGTAGACTGGGGGATAATAATGAATGAAATAGTGAGCACTGTAAGCAATATAATAGATTTTTTGAGCGATGATGTTTACAATTTATATAAGATTTATGAATCCTATGTAAGAGATCTCATAATTTCTAAAAAAGTAAATATTTCAGCGATTATTGATAATGAAACAGAAGAAGAGATAAATAATACGATATTTCAGATTATATCTGCTACAAATTCTGCGTTCGTGACGATTGGAGTATCTAAAAATAAAATTATGTCTAATCAAGACTTATTCCAAAATGACTTTTTAAGTAAGAGACGTATTTTTACAAATTACCTTTCATTTTTACAAGTTGGATTAAAAGATTACATAAATAAACATCTATTTGTAATAATTATAGAGTACATAATCGATGCTGAGGATAAAATCCTTGAAAATCTGGATTTATTTGACTTATTACCTCGAAATTTCCTTAGCAACTTGAGAATCCTCAGAAAGAAATACGTGATATCTGAGGAGAGTAAGAAAAGATTTAAAATTTTTTGTAATGAAATTGAAACCTATTTTAATCCGTCGAATTTAACATTCAAGAAAATTGATTTTGAAATTCAGGAACTTAAAGTGGATTTATCTGAAGATGTTATCTTAAAACGCTTACAAGACGCTCTCGTGGATAATTTAGAGGCTCTCCAGCAGCCCACAAGTCGAGAGCGGGGAGAAGGTAGTGCGTCTCAAATCGAATCCCAATCGTTTTTATCTAATTTCTTAGATTTTCCTATTGTAAGCCACTCGATATTAGAAAAGATTAAAGTTGATGTAAAACAGTTAATAAATTTTGTTAACTCCTCACCAGAATTTTTAGATTTAGAGAATCTCTTTTATAGTATTAATATTATTAAAATGTTAGGACTAAAAAATCAGCTCGAACCGGGATACATTAAAAACATCATGAGTAATTACGTAAATGGAGGCGTTTTCAGCACAGGTAGGTATCACATCCCGAATCCAATGAGTGTTTTTTATGGGTTGTCAATTCTTCACGAATTAAATATGCTAAATGATGAAATTATTGATCTATTAAATATTGAAATGTTTCTTGAAAATGAACTAAGTAATTTTGTTCCTGAGAATATAATTCTACACTTTTTTACGATCCTATGCTTTAAAATGCTTGAAAAAATGGGAGGAATTATAACGGACAAGAAATATTTGCTAGAACCGCTCGCAAAAGTAGATGTATTTAATTTGGAAGGATTTAAACCAGCTTCAGACATTTTTTACTTTCTAGGACTTATGAGCTTATTAGATAAAAATATCGGTTTCAACAATTTTAGAGGTCCTTATTTGAGTACGCTTAAAAATGAGGTTCTCTCTGACGGTTCACTTAATGAAAACATTACTGAAACTGCTAAAGGGTTGTTGAGTTTACAATTATTAGGTTTACAAGATAAAGAATTAAATATCATATCAGGATTTTTAAAATTCCTGAACCAAAACATAAATATGTTTAAAGATGAAAATAATTTTGCTGAATTCGATTGGAAAAATGATAAGATTGCTTTTAAAATCGAACTACGGATGCTGTTTTGGGTATTACTTGCATTTTCTCAGTATTTCTAACCTAGGTAAGTAGGTAGTAAAATTTTATTCTAGATTAAAAATAGTCAAGATAAAATTCCTCGCTGAAGGTATAATCTGTTTATTTTTAACGCTACTATTCCATTTTTTTATTAATTGATTATTTTTCGATAAATCTCGTATGGTTTCACGACCTAATTTTATCCAATGTTCTAAATCAATCGTAGGATATTCTTCTGATATTCCTCGGCAGTATTGAATCCCTTTCTCTGTGTAAAATATGTTGATCTCGCTTTTTTTCTTATTTTTGTTATTTAGAGTCGTGAACGTAAAAGGAAATGTTCTACAAAATCCTGGTCTAAACTCATAAATTGAGCATCTCTCTTTAGCCTCATCGTAAAAAAAACAATATCCATTTTGTCTTTTCTTCAAACCAGTAAATGCCATTCCTCTTTCAGTTTGTATCGGTGGAACCACCATTCGATCTATTTCTTTTGAAGAGGGTGTTTGATCAAAGACATAAAAGCCTAGAATTTCAATTACTTCATCGATTGTTAGATTTAATCCACTCTTTATTCGAAGGACATCAATGTACGTCGTATTTACAAGCGTATTTAAATCGGTACAACATTTACCGCAATGTACACATTCAAACCGTAATTTGTAATTAATACCCATAAGTAGCTAATAGAATGCGAAAAAAGTAATAAGTATTTATTTATTTGATGGTATAATAATTTGCTTGTTTATTAGAGTTTCTATTGCGTCTATTATGAGATCTTGATTTTTTTCATGTACCACTTCAAATATAGTCTCTAGATGAAATTCCTGCTTACTCTTAGCGATCGAGTATATAACGTTTAAGATTCGCGTTTCCATCGAATTTAACTCGCTTTCTTTTCTCAATTTGGCAATGTATTCGGCATTGTTGATTTGAAAAGCGTCTTTATAATATAACTCTACATAGTTAGCTATTATAGGAGGTAATTGTGCCTCAAACTCATGAATTGCGCCGTCCCAGTTTTCTATTAGCTCTGAAAGTTCGAACATAATTCCTAGTGACAAATCCGATATTAGTTTCTTCAATCGGTCCGAAGCCTTTTCATCGAGTAAAAATATTATTCGTAAATCTTGTCGGTCACAGATGAGGCAATAAAAATATTTAAAATCTAATTCTAAAATCGATCTACTACCATCCGA
>JAHLWV010000204.1 GCA_019057735.1 Promethearchaeota archaeon
CGTATGATTCGTTTTAATTTAGTGGTTAATAAAATTAGTTATTAAAGGATTAATCTTATTAGAATTAGTAATTTCTTATCGATTAAAACTTAAAAGAAAAAAAATTTGAAGATAAGGAGTTATCATCTATTCATTTATTTAGTAAATTCAGAATTAGGCTTCTCATCTTCGTAAGAATTTAATTTACCATTATCTTGCTCATCTAAGGTCTCGGGGGCATGGAGAGGTTCTTTCACTTGCTCTACGAATTCCACGGGGCTTAAGAGACCTTTAACTTCTTGATCAACTTTATCTTTAAACTGTCTTTCATTAAGATTGTATTTCTTTATTTGATGATAACCAAGAGCAACTAATATAATTAGGAAGAAAAGTAAAACACCGATATTCTTTAAAAGATTAATAACAGATTCATTCAAAAGATCTATGGCATCAATGTACGCAAAGCCAAAGCCACTAAATAGCGAAAATGGATAATTATGAATAAATTCGTAAGCTACCTTTGAAAACACTAACCATATTAAAATAGAGTCGACTCCAATTCGTTTAATCCCAATGCTTTTACTTAAAAGTTCAGCTTGAGAACCCATTAGGGTGCTAATTGAATATAGCAAGATGAAAAAATCAACAATGAGCATAATAAATTGGGTCGCAATTGAAGTCTCCGCTCCACCTGTGCTTCTTAAAGCTAAAAAAATCTTGATCAATAAATAAAAAGTATAAACTACTACTGAGAACGAAAACATCCCTAGCCAAGCGTTAAAGATTCTTTTAAACATGAAGACAAATCCAATGATTATAAAAGTTATTACAATTATCCCAATAAAAATAACAGCATAGTTTAAAGTATCATAAACACCTTGAGTAAATGTTAAACCTATCATGTCTCCTATTGTTTGCGATCCCAATACATAGGTAACTAATAGAACAATTGAAAGGATAGAACCACCAAAAAATTGAACCGCTCTATAAAATGAGCTGTGAACGCGTCGTTTAAGACTATCATCTAATCTCTTACTTGAAAGATAAGCGCCGTATAAGATAAACCACGAAGTAAAGAAAAGATAAGAAAATAGCGAGAATAAAAAGATTCCAACCATGAGGGGAATAAGAAAGAACATAAGAGGGAGAGTTAAGAAGAATGTTATTAATACTTTCCATGCTGGAATTTCTTTCACATCCTTTTTAGCTACAAGCGAATATAAAAACGTAAAGACTAAGAACGTTAGAAAAGGGATATAAGTTACCACACCGATTAAATCTAATAAATCTATATTAACAGCGAAAAATTGGATAGAATATTCAAAAGGGAGTTGAATGATTGTGATATTTACAAGAAGCCAAATTACAAGAATTAAATATTTTCGATTTTCTTTTAATCCTAATTTCTTTAAATTTTCGATAGTATCCATAAAAAAAAGATAGACTAGGAATATTTAAAATTTTATAATATGTAAGAGAGAATGATTATAAAGTCGTACTCGATCTAATAATTAAAAATTACCTTTTAAAAATGATTTATTTGATATTTCAAACAGAAGTAATTTGGTCCTATGTATCAGTTTTCTTTGCTTGGGTTTCAGAATCAGCGGGAATTTTTGTGCTTATTAGCGGAGTTATAGCCTTAACTTGGGTTGGATTTGAAAGTAAACGCAGGGGATCCTTCTTTAATCGAAAATCGGAATCAGAATCTATAATTTCCAAGTCCTTACGTGTAATTTTAAGAATTATCTCTTACTCCGGTGTTATTGTTGGAATACTTTGTATCTGGGCAGGAGCTATGGGTTTAATCCTGGACATTCCACCAAGTTTTAAATACGGTGATATAACTCCTCATGCTGATCATTTTACATGTATATATTTGATTGTTGTTGGAATCGCAATGTTATTTAAACCAGTAAAAGACCTTCCACTCTCTAGCATCCTTAGCCTTGTTGCAGCATCAGCTACCGTCTTTATTTTAGCACTTTTAGTTCCAGAATCAGCAGTGAAATGGATCGCCGGTTGGATTAACCCAAAATTGTTACTAATTATAATATTCATAATTGTAACAGCACTCGTTGCCTTTATAGCTAAATTTTTCATTAAATTGCCCCAAGCAATTTCGAAATTCCTTTCATGGCCTCCTGTTGCTTTCCTTATAATGGTCTTCGGACTCGTTCAAGGAATTTTACTTTGGGGTTTCGGGATAAGCATTTTCATGAATATACTTTAAATTACTCCTTCTTTTTTTTTAATTTCTGTAGATAATAAATCAAAAGTAGTCAGATAATTTCTTCTGCTGATTGAACTCCCTTAGTGGAATTTTAAGTCTCCTCTTCAGTAAGTTTGCAGATTCGGGAGCGTTGCCGCGAAAGTGGTTATTTACAATTATGAAGATTTCATTAATATTAGGCATTTTCTCAATCATATATAGGTTTCTAAGAAGATCGTTTATACTTTCTTCTTGATCTCTTTGAACTCTATCAAAGACTGTTAACTCACGATCGCCAATTAGGCGAATATAATATGTTTCTTGTCTTGGCAGATAGTATGCTTTAATTCCCGGCATATATGTTGTCCCTAAGATAATTGTCGAATTTTTTAAGACATCGTACAGCAAATCTTCATTAAACCATGAATTATCACGTAACTCGATGAAATATTTATTCTCAGTAGGGAGCTCACTTATTAGATATTTTAGTTGGCTGAGGTGCTTTTCATTAAACTTAAACCAAGGAGGAAATTGTAATAAATAGGCAAAAGTTTTCTCTTTCAAAGGTGATAGTCGATAAAAAAATTGAGAGATCGAATCTTCAATGTTAACATTTTTGAAATTATGAGTAATCTCTTTCCACACTTTAACGGTAAATTTAAAATCTGCTGGAACTTGTTCGCTCCAATTTTGAACAATTGAAAATTTAGGAAGATTGTAGAATGTAGTGTTGACTTCAATTATATCGAAATATTTTGCGTAAAAGCCAAGTCTATTCTGTGTTTCGAGCAGTTTAGGATAAAATGGTCCAATCCAATCTTTATAATCCCATCCTGCGCACCCAATATATATTCTACCCATTAAGAATCACTATTAGAATTCCATTAACTAAATTTATCCTACCTTTTCAAATACACGAAAACGAATTTCAATAAAATAAATTCGCATCTTAAAAAATCTATGGCTTCGTAAAGATTAATATAGCTAAAGAAGAATTAATTTATTAGCTTTAAAACAATATAGAGAAAATCTACATAATATTTGATAATATAATTAAATAATTTTAAAACATGTAATATTTTTACAGATTAGTCAAAAAGGTGAGAAGAGAATTACCATAAATTGGGAACGCGCTGAGCTGTCACCTGAAAAAGCTTTAAAAGTAGAAGGCAGAGTCTTGTTAGATTTACGAGCTAAAATTAACGAATTGGAAAGAGAATTAACTAAAAATCAAGAAGAACTCCAGAAAACTAAAGAAAATTTAAAGGAAACACATCATAAATTAATCGGAAGAGAAAGAAGCCTTGTTAAAATCAGTGAGAAATTCTCATCTGTTAAGGAGAGTTTAGATAGCGTTTCTGAAAATAAGCTAAATACCGATATTGAATTAACTCGATTAAAACCAAAACTGGAAGAGCTCAAAATAAAAAATACTGAAGCAAACGATAATATTACTAAGTTGAAGAGTGAATTAAAATTTACAACAGAAAAAGCAAATGAAATGGAGCAAACCCTTAAATTCAAGGAAAAGGCTATAGAAAACCATAAGGACGATTTAGAAAGAAGAAAAAAGGAGATAGATAAAATTAAGGAAGTAGCTAAATTAAATCAAGCAGAAACTGATGAATTAATAGAGAAGATCAAATCTCTTGAAGCAAAACTTTCAGAAATAAAGGCTACACCAAAAGTTTTAGAACGAATTAAAGAAATGATGAATGTAAAAGGGTTCTTATCTGATCGGGAGCTTAGTGAGCTTGAAAAGGAATTTGAGTGATGTAAAACATTCAAACTCTCTAATGAAACGGACTTGAATTAAATATTTTTAAAAAAACTCACATAAACATATATTATACGAGTTAATAAATAATTTGAAAAAAATATATATTGTGAAACATAAAAATAATAATACAAAATAATGATATAAAAAGAAAATAAATGAAGGTGTAAGAAATATTACGATAGACTGGTCAAAAGCCCAAGAAAGCCCTGAAAAGTCCCAGAAAATAGAGGGACGATTTTTATTAGACCTTAGAGCAAAAATTGATGATTTAGAGCAGCAATTTAAGCAAAAAGTAGAGAAGTTTAACTCCACATCAAAAGAACTGAGCGAAACTAAAGAGAAATTAGCGGCGAGTGAAAAAAAGTTCAACGAAACTAATCAAGATATGAATTCAACTAAAGCAGAGCTATCATCTGTATCAGAGGAGAAAAACAAAATTAGTACAGAATTAGATTCATTAAAAAATGACAAATCTGAACTTGAGAAGAAATACAATGAAGCAGAGGAGAAATTGAAGGATTTAGAGCCAAAAGTAGGTTCTCTAAAAGAGGAATACGAGCAAAGAGAAAGGGAGCTAGAAAGTGTTAAAAAAGATCTTCAACAGACAATTTCTGATAAGTATGTAGAGATCGAGAGCTTAAAAGACGATTTAACAGGACAATTGGATAATAAGGAAAGCGAACTAATCACGGCTAAAAACGAAATTGAAGAGAAGAACAAGGAAGTTGAAGCAATTAAACTTAAACTAACTTCTTTAGAAGATTTTATTGAAGAATCAAAAGGCGCACCGCAAGTTATTGAAAAAATTAGAGAAACTATGGCCCATAAGGGTTTTCTTTCCGATAAAGAATTGGAAGATATCTTAACAGATAACTTAGAATAAGAATTTTTACTTCTTTTATTTTTTAATTTCTCTAACAAAAAGGTGATTTAATTGTTATTTCAATTGATATCGTTAGAAGATTTTTACATCTTATTCGTTA
>JAHLWV010000205.1 GCA_019057735.1 Promethearchaeota archaeon
TAGGTGTTAATGAAAATGGTAAAAAGTAAAAATATGTTGATGTATATTACCAAAAGAGTACTGGTAATGATTATTATGGTATTCTTTGTATTAGTAGCTACATTTTTTTTAACACATCTGATGCAGGTAAATCCTGCTCTAAATAAAATGAGTTCAGATCCAAGAGTCCCTTATTCGATATATCTGGAAGAACTAGAGCGTACAGGGTTTAATAAACCTATATTCGAAAAATTCTTGATTTACATGTCCAATTTTTTTCAAGGTAATTGGGGGACTTCCTACATTATTGCTGATGGGGTACCCGTAACTACTTTAATTGCTCAAGTATTTCCACAAACTATTGAATTAGTGATAATACCTATTATATTGATTCCTATTATCTCTGTTAAACTAGGTATTAGTTCTGCTACACACAGAAATAAATGGCAAGATTCTGTTATTCGAGGTGTTATCATGTTAGGTGTCTGCATTCCAATATTTTTTTTAGCAACACTTATCCAATTTTTTGCGAGTAACGTATTAAGCGTATACACTTATGGGGTTATTAATTTAGAAACGACTTCTGTAAATTCAATCAATGTATATTATACTAATAGGTTGACGGGATTTCGTTTAATTGATGCATTTTTATTTAACGATCAATCTTTACTTCAAGATACCTTATTACATCTTATCTTACCCTCTATTGCTTCAATTATCGTTTCATTGGCAGGAATTTCGCGTCAAACTAGAGCAAGTATGCTGGATGTTATGAGAAAAGATTACGTAAGAACAGCTAGAGCTAAAGGCGTGGCTGAAAAAGACGTGATTAACAAACATACTTTACGTAACGCTTTAATTCCTACGAGTAATCAAATAGTTGGCCTTGTAGCAGGGCTTATGTTAGGATCGCTTTTCACCGAATTAATTTTTAATTATAAAGGAATGGGATGGTATATGTATGCCGCTATACGAAACGGCGATTATACTGTAATTACGGGAATGATAATTGTAAATAGCATCATAATTCTTTCGGGGACATTAGTTGCAGATATATTGTATACAGTTATAGATCCCAGAATTGTATATTAAAGGAACTTCTAATAATAATAATAAAAAAGTCAAAGTTGATACAACAATGATGAAAGATTCAAACGTTCAAGAATTAGATTTTATCAAAGAAAAAACTAGTTATTTTAGTAAAAAAAACTTTATTAGAGCTCTCAAATTTTTAATTATTCCTGGTTGGCGTGATTCTGGATTTTCTCAAAAAGAATATGAAATTGACAAAATAAAGTCAAAGAGAAAATTTTTCAGACGATTGATTAAACCACTTACTCTTATTGGAATTGGTTTAATCATGCTTATTGTTTTCTTGGCAATTTACGCTCCTTGGATTGCTAAGTATACAATAGAATATGTTACAGATTATTCAAAGGCAATAGATGTTGGGCTCCCTTATACTCTTCCTTCTCCATCGCATCCGTGGGGAACAACAAGATATGCGTATGATCTCTTCTCGAGAATTGTTTGGGGGAGTAGAACAGCAATAACCTTTGGATTTTTAACAATAATTTTAGCCACATCAGGAGGTATTTTAGTAGGAACGGTTTCAGGATATTATGGTGGCAAAGTAGATGCGATAATAATGCGTATCGTTGATTTTTCTTTGGCTTTTCCAACTTTAGTTATTGTAATAATATTTACCGAAATGATAAGTAGAGAATTAGTAGTGATATTGCTAGTTTTTGGTTTGTTCGCAATCCCCGGCTATTCCCGTTTGATGCGCGCTTCAGTTTTAGCAACGAAAGAGCGGTTATATATTGAAGCAGCTAAAACAAGTGGAGCAAGAAATTTCAAGATTATGTTTACACATATATTTGCAAATGCTATTTCACCTATTATTATCAGATTTTTTGGAGGTATTGGTGCGGCAATCTTGGGATTTGCAGGTTTAGCATTTTTAGGTTTTGGGGATGCTACTTTGCCGGACTGGGGAACTGATATAAATTATGGTAGAGGACATATGACAATGATACATACCACGTTATTTCCAGGACTTTTTATATTAATCGCAGTACTAGGATTTATGCTTTTGGGAGATGGTTTAAGAGATGCTTTGGATCCTAGATTAAAAGCAATGAGTAAATAAATGTAATGTGAGAGTAAAAAACTATGATATTTATTGTTATTTTGGGTCAGTATTACGTCAACTATGTTTTAACACTTATAGAAGTTATATTTACATGCATTTTTCTTTATTTTGCCCAATCTATGGTTATGACTTCATTATACGACGATAGAAATCAAGAAGAAAAACGATCAAATTCTTCAAGTGTATTAATTAGTCTTTTAATTGCTCTTGGAATAGGGTTAGGATCAAGATATTTAATTGGTATTTTAGGTTATTTCTTGATCGGTATTAGAGTTCTTGATACGCTTTATTTTTCCTTGGGTATCATGGCAACAGTGTTTTTTCCATTTTACCTTATTTTTCTAAAAAAATTCAATAAGGAAAATTTTTATCGAAACAACAACAAATTAAGAAAAATCTTTAGAATAAGATCTATATTTGTAATTGTAGTTTCATGGATAGTCTTCTTGCTATTCCTTTCAATTGATTTATTAGGTATTCCACTTTACGACTTACTTCCTGCAGATCCTCAAAATCCTTTTTATGATGTATTTTTACTTGGATTTGAATGGACTACTGTTGTCGTAATTCTTGATGCAATTATATCAAAAATTATAATTAAGTTCATTTCATCGAAGAAAAAACCTCCAAAAATAGTAGTTAAAAAAGCTATAATACTTAGTGCTGTTATTGCTTTCGGAATATGGTCAATTCAACTTATTATTGTAGAATTATATCTCTCAAGATACTTTGGAATTGATTTATATGAACAAGATATTCGCATATTATTTGCTATTGTTTCTATCATATATTTTGCATGTTTTTACCTTTCTATCCGATTTATGTTTTTACCTAAAGAGAGAAGAGATAAACAGAAACTAATGCAGGATTTTATTGAAAAAGAAGAATTAGAAGCAGGAAAAGTTAAAGAACAAGAAGTAATTTTAGATGTAAAAGATCTAACAACACGATTCTATACAGAAGAAGGAACTGTTTATGCCGTAGAAGGAATATCGTTTAAAATATACAAGGGAGAAGTATTAGGATTTGTGGGTGAAACTGGATGCGGTAAATCCGTCTCAGCATTATCGATTCTTCAATTGATCCAACCACCAGGGAAAATTACACGTGGGTCTGTTAATTTTTTGACTGAAGATTTGCTCAAAAAATCAAGTAAGGAAATTCTCTCCTATAGAGGAAATAAAATAACAATGATCTTTCAAGATCCGATTAATTCCCTTAACCCCGTATTTACGGTAGGGAAACAGATATCCGAAGTACTTTTTCTGCACAAAGAAGAAGAACTTATGATTGAAGCTTCTACTCAAGAAAATAAAGGTCTAATTGATGTTGTAAAAGAAAGAACATTACAAATTTTACAAGATTTGAATATACCATCTCCAGAGAATGTTATTGATAGATATCCGCACGAATTAAGCGGTGGAATGAGACAAAGAATTCAAATTGCAATGGCTATTGCCTGTAGCCCAGCTTTATTGATAGCAGACGAACCTACGACTGCGTTGGATGTTACAGTACAAAACCAAATTCTAAAACTTATGAAGGATTTACAAAAAAATTACAATACTTCAATACTCTTCATTACCCACGACTTATCTGTTATTTCTAAAATGTGTAATAGAGTTGCGGTTATGTATTGCGGCTCGATCGTGGAGTATGGAGCAATTAAAACTATTTTTAAAAAGACCTATCATCCATATACAAAGGGTTTATTAGCTGCTGTACCATCTGAGGGAAAGAAAGGTGAATTAAAAGCCATACCTGGAATGATACCAAACCCTATTTACCCTCCCGCGGGTTGTAAATTTCACCCCCGCTGCGAATTTTGTTTCGAACCATGTAAGTCGGAAATTCCAAAACCTATAGAAATCGAACCAAATTATTTTGTTTCTTGTCATCTTTACGATCCCGTGTATAAAGAACAAAACAGAGGATCTTAAGCTAAAAAATAAAAAAAATACTAATAAGAGAAAAGTGATAATATGATAAATCAACTTCCACAACAAGATACGACTGGTTTCTCAATAGTTCTTTTTATACTGGTATTATTTATAAATATAGGAATAACGTTATTTTATATGAACTGGGGCAATAAAATACAGATCGTTAAGCACAGAGGTGTGTTTTTTTCACTTAGTCTCCTACCAGGATTTCTTTATATAGGGATTAATTTTTTAATAATATTTGAGACTTTTGCATTGGAATTTCTTAGCGCATTAATTATTTCTTTAATAATATCGCTCGTTTTTGCTACTATTATTAAACAAATATCTTATAGAACGATCCCTCGTCAAACAATTAACGATGAATTGATCAAATTAGAAGAAGGAAAAGATCTCTTAGAAATAAATAACCTTAAAGTACATTATTCATTACGAGGAGGGTTTCTAAGAAGACAGATTGGCTCAGTTAAAGCAGTTGATGGAGTATCCTTGAAGATTAAATCAGGACAGACTTTAGGATTGGTGGGAGAAAGTGGATGTGGAAAATCAACATTAGCAAAAGCCATTTTAGGATTACTAGAAATTGAAAGCGGGGAAATAAAATTTCAAGGTAATAATATAGACGTAAATAAATATCCACGAGATTTAAGACAAAAGATACAAATTGTTTATCAAGACCCTGATGCCTCATTAAATCCACGAATGAAAGCTATTGATTTAGTAACTGAGCCTTTAAAAAACCTTTTTGGAATTACTGGTACGAAAGAACTTAGAAAACATGCTTTAAGATTATTAACTAGTGTTTCTTTGAAACGAGAACATCTTGATCGTTATCCTGACGAGTTTTCCGGAGGTCAAAAACAGAGA
>JAHLWV010000030.1 GCA_019057735.1 Promethearchaeota archaeon
AGACGGAAGCTCATCATCCCTTTGGAGGAAAACTCTTGTTTACAGCTCACGCTGTTGCTGCGGGGTTAGGAATAATGGGGCGGAACGGGTTAATTATTAGTCCCGAGTTCGGTCCGAGACAAAGGTGGAGCGCTATCACTACGGATGCCGATATCCCCGAAACAAGGAAAGTAGATCTTAACGATATGGAAGATTTTTGCGAGAATTGCGGTGTTTGTATAGAAAAATGTTTAGGTGGCGCTACTTACGAAGAACCGATTGAGAAAGTAAAAGGTTCTGGCATTTTTACTCATATAGATCGTTCAAAGTGTATGGAAAGTTTATTGAACAATAATTATTGTTCTTATTGTTTAAAAATATGTCCCCAAGGGCATAAAAAAGTTAATTTGTAACAAAATTCTATTTTTTATCTAAATATTTTTCTTGCAAATACTTATCTATTGCATGTGCAACCATTTTTCCCGCTCCCATCGCTGTAATGACAGTAGCAGCCCCAGTTACAATATCTCCACCAGCAAAAACACCTTTAATATTTGTCTGACCATTCTCATCTGTTTCGATGTAGCCCCATTTATTTAGTTTTAAGTCGGGGATTGATTTGGTTAAAATAGGATTAGCTCCTGTTCCGATTCCGATGATAATCGTGTCTGTGTCTATCACATATTCAGAACCTTCAATTCTAACTGGTCTTCTCCTACCTGATTCGTCAGGTTCTCCTAATTTCATTTTAATAACCTCCATTTGAGTTACATTCTCGTTGTCGTCGCCAATAAATTGAACTGGGTTAGTTAAAAATTGAAATTCTATACCCTCTTCTAATGCATGATGATATTCTTCTTTTCTTGCAGGCATTTCCGTCTCTGATCTTCGATAAACAATAAATACTTTTTCAGCACCTAACCTTAATGCAGTTCT
Source organism: Promethearchaeota archaeon (assembly GCA_019057735.1). Next base: position 916 of record JAHLWV010000030.1, read on the forward strand.
CGCAGAATCTAAAGCAGTATTTCCTCCACCTATAACAGTCACGATTTTTCCAACTTTAACGGGAGTATCGTAATCTGGAAATCGAAATGCTTTCATTAAATTTGATCTCGTAAGAAATTCATTCGCTGAAAGGACACCGTTTAAAGATAATCCAGGCACTTTCAGGAAAATGGGAAGTCCAGCCCCAACTCCAATGAAAAATGCTTTAAAACCCATGTCTCTTAAATCCTCGATAGTTAATGTTTTTCCAATGATGGAGTTGTATTTCATTATAACATTGAGCATTTCTAGAGTCTCTATTTCGCTCTTGATTATCTCTTTAGGGAGTCTGAACTCTGGTATTCCGTAGATTAAAACACCCCCTCCGGCATGAAAAGCTTCGAAAATTGTCACATCATAACCATTCATTGCCAGCTCTCCAGCACAAGCTAGTCCCGCGGGTCCAGCACCAATTACAGCTATTTTAATTCCTTTAGGTGCTGCGCACTCAGGACATTCCTTAAGCTTATTTTTCCTTTCCCAGTCAGCTATAAAACGCTCTAGTTGGCCGATTACTATTGGTTCTCCAAGACCATTCAAAATACACGCTTGTTCGCATTGAGATTCTACGGGACAAACTCTCCCACATATAGCAGGTAACAAATTATCTGCCTTAATCTTATAGAGAGCTTCAATGTATTTTTTTTGTTTTAGTAATTTGATAAATTGAGGGATTTTAATGTTAACGGGGCACCCTGTAACGCAGAGAGGATTACCACACTGTAAGCATCGTTTAGTTTCAATTTCAACCATTTCCTCGGTTAAACCGAGTGGAACTTCTTTAAAGTTTGTTATCCTTGTGATTGGATCCTGTTGTGTCATTTCTACAGGGTGAAGTTCTTCGTAGCTTTTTAATTTGAATTTAGCTATTCTACTGAGTGATTTGAAACTTTTACTATCTTCTTCGATCTTTTTACTCACAATCATATTAAGGTTTAAAGCTCTTTGAAAGAACTCAGCTCCCTTCTCTGTCCGTATAAACACAGTTGACCAACCAACCTCGGAACCGATCGAGCCTACTGAAATATCTGTGTGTATAGCTGTTAAATCCTCACAGAAAAAACAACCTAACCGACCATATTTCTTAATATTTTTTATAGGGATATCTAAAGCGGTACCATCGTTTTTATAGATGAAAAAACGACCCTTATTGATATCCATTTTTTTAACATCAAAGGGAGTGGATTGAAATTCATTCTTCAATAATTTAGCAATTTCTGAGTAATCAAACGACTCAGAACACAACAGACCGATTTTAATGGCAATATTATCGTAAAACGGGTTGTGCAGGGGGTAAAAAGATAACTTCTTAAGAGCTTTCATAATACAAGGAGTTCCAACTACAGCGATTTTTTTACAATCTCTGTACTTGTAAAATTCTTTTAAAATAGGCGAATTGGTGTATTTTGTTCCCGCTGTTTTTAGAAGGTCCTCTTCTCGCTCTATAAATACGGGTACAGGGTTCAAAGGCTCTAATCCCTCAGTTACGACCAAAGCTCCATCAATTAGATTTTGATGGAAAGCCATCTTCAGGAGAGTTGTAACTATCCCACCATCTTGAGCAAATTGAGTAATCTCAGTATTAGTGGTCTGAGCAGTAATTATTTCACGATAATAGTTAAACTGCTCTGAAAATTTAGTGGTTTCATGGTCTTCATCCTCAGAAGCATTTAAAGCTTTTGGGAAAAAAGATCTCGGACAACATGTATAACACAAACCGCAACGGATGCATACTTCTTCGTCAATCTCGAATGTTCCCTTTGAATATGTTATTGCATTAACAGGGCAAAAGGACACACACGATCCGCACCCGCAACATAAATTGCTGTCTCTTATAATTTTTACATTTGGAAGAATGCCATACTGTTTCAAATTTTGAATTTCCGCGTTAAAAAATCGCGGTAACTCCCCATAAGCGTCTAAATATCCAAATTCTTTAAGATATTCGAGTGTACAATCAATATTTTTTTTTGAAGTTCCTAATTCTGATAACAACCGAGGATTATCTATGGTTCCATATTCTTCGATGCTTTCAATAATTCTTCTTTGGAAAAGTTCGACAACAGATAAATCATCAATTAATTTGTTAAATTCAGCTTCTTTGAATTTCCCTGCTTTTAAAATTTTGTCCTTGTTCTCTGTTAATTTTCTAACTGTAGATCTTTTTATCTCCATCCTATACACCCTCTTTCTTTAATTGTTCTAATGCTCTACATTCTTCGTCGTAACATTCTAAAGACACTCTCTCTTGTTCAAGAAATCGATCAGCGCGCTTTAATAAGTTATCAAAATCAACGATATGTCCATCGACATCTGGACCGTCTACACACGCAAACTGAATATCGCCTTCTAGCGTAGAAAACCGACAACACCCGCACATACCAGTCCCGTCGATCATAATTGTGTTTAGAGAAACAAAGGTTTTTACTTTGGGCAAATCTCCAGATCCATTAGTAGTAAGAGCAACAAATTTCATCATAATTAACGGACCGATAGCGATTACAAGACTTATTTTCCTCTTTTGCATAATTTCTTTAAGCGGATCTGTAACAACTCCCTTTATTCCCTCGCTTCCGTCGTCAGTAGTGACAATTAATTCGTCGCTCACAGTTTCCATTTTTTCTTTCCAAATAAGAAGATTTTTATTTCTGGCTCCTAAAATGGAAATGATTTCATTTCCTGCGTCTCTGAGCTCTTTTGCTTGAGGAAAGCAAGGAGCTATACCGATTCCACCCCCAATAACTACTATTGGATTATCATACTTTTTAATATGTATTTCGTTTCCTAGAGGGCCTACGACATCAAGTATTTGATCTCCAACACTTTGATTGCAGAGTAACTTAGTACTCTTACCCACCACTTGAATTACCAGCGTTATGGTCCCTTTCTCTCGATCGTAATCGGCTATAGTTAATGGAATCCTTTCTCCAGTTTCATTGATTCTTATTAGAACAAAATTTCCAGCGTGAGCTTTCTTAGCAATTAATGGAGTGCGTAATACCATTTCATAAATAATTCCACTATTTCCTAGTTCCTTTTTCTCTAAAATCTCATACGGCAATGTTTATCAAGACACCTATTTAATTAAGATATTGTTACCTTATTTCAATTTGATTTAAAGTACAAGAATTAATTAAGGTTGTTATAATTGGGGGGAAAAGAATGGGTTTAGAAAAGAAATAAAGATTAATGACTGGTAAATACTTACTGCATAAAGAGCATTTTACCTATAAAGCTTAGTAAATCGGTTACCTTTATTTTGTTTTTAAGTTCCTTATTTTCATTCAAATAGCAGTTAAAATGCGTTAAACACTTCGGACAGGTAGTAATTAAATAATCCGCCCCAGTTTCAATTGCTTGTTTTATTCTTGACGCTTGTAGTAGTTTGGAATTTTGATTGCATGAAATGTAGGCCGAAACGCCGCAACAATCAGCATCTACCCGATTATTTTCCATTTCTAGTAGTTTTATTCCTGGTATTTTATTCAAAACTTCACGAGGGGCGTCGTAAACTTTACTCATCCTACCGAGTCTACAAGGATCGTGATAAGTAACCTTTACCTCTCCCAAATTTGGAAAAGATATATCTTCTAGAAGATTTTCTTTCAAGATATATTCGGAAATGTGGTAAATCTCAAAATCGAATTCTTCGCTTTTTTTAAACAGTTTTTTATACTCATTTTTCCACGTATAATACCCTTCAGGGCAGCTGAATACAATTGTTTTGACACCAGCATCTTTAAACAACTTGACATTATACCTCGCTAATTTCTCAAAGGATTCCACATCGCCTTGCCAAATTATATCGTGACCACAACATTTTTCTTCAAGTAAAACAACTGGCACAATATCGTTCTGATTTAAGATTCCGATTACGCTTTTAGGGATTGTTAAATAATCTGGAGAGTTATAAGAGGACATATTAGCTTGGTTTCCATAGTTTGCAATCATTACTCCCGAGGAATCTAAAGCTGCGTTATAATCTTCAGGGATTTGATCGCTATTACTACAACAATTACAATTTAAGCAACGATTTGCCTCTTTTATTGCTTGTTCTTCAGTATATCCTAGCTCCATTTCATCAAAACATACCAATCTTTCCTTTCCGGGCATGAAATTCATTTCTTGACAAGAATTTACTTGAATGTATTTTTTAGGGATAGTAGAACGCTTTAATTCCTTCATTCTAATCCTACTTTCTTTTAAATCAATTCCACGGAAGAAGCGATCGATTGAGTACGCTGCTTCTCTACCATTTCCTATAGCATCAACGGCACACATAAGCGAATTATTAATGATATCTCCACCCGCAAAAACTCCGGGAATGTTAGTTTCAAAAGTTACTTCATCAACTATAATTCTGCCTCGATCAATTTTTAACTTGTTTTCAGTTGCTGCATTAATAGGGACAACATCAAGTCCTTGCCCGATAGCAGTAACGACATAATCTACAACGATCTTAAAATCAGAATCTTCCACTTTATTCAAAGGTCTTCTTCCTGTTTCAGGATCTGGTTCTCCCCATTCAATTTTATAACAATTTAGGGCTAATTTTCCATTAGGTTCTTGGGTTATGTTTTTTGTCGAAGTAGTAAAATGATATTCCATTACCTCTCTCTCGGCTTCGTGCAAATCTTTAAGCACATTTTTAAGCGCTTCCTCAGTTAATATATCTACGAAATCAGCTTTTGTAGCACCTAACCTTACAGCGGTTTCGCCTACATCAACGGCGACTGCGCCTCCCCCGATAATTCCAAAAGTTTTACCCTTAAATTCTTCGGGGTCTTCTACACAACCATATTTTCGATCCAAGAGAAAATCTATAGCAACATGAACGTTAGGTAAATCCTCACCTTCGAGTCGCAAAGTTTTTGGTACATACAGACCTACCGCAATAAAAACAGCTTCAAACCCTCCTTTTTTAATATCATCTAGAGTAAAATTAGCACCAAACTCTTTGTTTAGTACAATTTCAACGCCCATACTTTTTATGAAATCTACATCGTGGTCTAAAGCCTCGTCAGATAGCCTATATTGAGGGACACCATACCTTACGACTCCACCAGTTTTGTCACCTTTTTCATAGATTGTTGGTTTATACCCCATTCTCGCGAGGTAGTAAGCTGCAGATAAACCTCCTGGTCCTGCCCCGATTATAGCTACTTTTTCTTTGGTTTGTTTAACTGGTTTTATTTTGCTATTGTTTGGATTTGAAGCTTCATAGTCAGATACAAAACGTTTTAATTCTCGTATTGCAACAGGATCATCGTGATGTTGACGATTACAATTCAAAGCACACTGAGCTGTGCAAATTCTTCCACATAAATAAGGTAAGGGGTTCATTTCTCTTATCAAATCGATAGATTCTTGAAATTTTCCTTCAGAGATTAATGACACATATCCTTGAACATCCACTCCAGCGGGACAGCCTACAACGCAAGGTGCAGTCCCAGTTAAAAATGGTACGCAACCCATAAAGTAAGCGAGTTCCCCTTCGCTTTTTATTTTCAATCCGGTTCCTTCTAAGAATCCAAGCTTATTGGTGAATTTTATCTTATCGTCTGCCATTAATTTTGGTATACTGGAATATACCCTATCGTGATTACAACTTCGTAGAGTCTCTTGTAAAGGCTCGTATTCCGAAGTCAATGTTCGAAGTTCCTTTATAATCTCAGTGAAGTTAACACCAGTCTTACCTTTAGTCATTGGGCAATATTCGGTGCACAACCCACATGTTAGACAGTCCCAAATATTATTATTCTTTAGTGCTTCCTCAGGTGATAAGAATGATAAATCTGTAATCAAATTTCTAGGATAAAATAGGTCTAAGTAAGACACTGGACATACATTTACGCACCGATTGCAATTATAACAATAGTTTGCGTTAGCAATGACATTTTTTATGATATCGCTAGAGCGTATCTTATCGGCTTTCTTATTTTGTGTTGTATCCGTAGTTTCAGTCATAATAACAACATTAAAGTCTTTATTCTGTTGTTAAATATAATTAAAACCACTTTAAATATGCTATTATTATTGTTAAAAAGCATTTGATTAGAAAATTATGAGTGTTGAAATAAAATCAATCGATCAAAATGTTTAAAGAAACTTTTTCGGAACTATATTCAGGGGAGTTTTGATGAAGAGAAAAATTATATTCTTAATTATGGTTTTAACTTTGGGTAAATTAGGATAGAGGTTGTTTACATTAACAAATAACCTAATAAATTATTAATAATAATAATAAAATATTAACTCTCTATACTAAAAAAATCAAAAATAAAAATTAGTGAAAAACAATGAGTAAGGCAAAAAAAATTGAAATTACCTTACCGGACGATGTAAAGGGATACTCCCAAGTGAGACTCGACGTCGACTTAAGCAGTGGAAAAATTGGTAAATCTACTTTATCTGGAGAATTCTGCCGCGACTGGATTGGTGGTTATGGATTTGGTGCAAAAATCCTCTGGGACGAATTAAAACCAGGTATAGATCCATTAGGTCCAGAAAATGTATTTGTTTGGTCTATAGGCCCTTTTCCAACTACTATATTACCTACTAGTTCAAAGTACGGCGTATTTGCTAAATCACCGTTAACAGGTATGTTTGGTATGGCTATTTCCTCAGGCTCGGTTGGAGCGCAAGCACGACGCGCTGGAGTCAACGCGATCGTGATCAAAGGAAAATCTTCTGAACCCGTTTACTTGGTTGTAGATGACGATGATTACTACTTAGAGCCATGTGAGAAAACTGTTTGGGGAAAAGGAAATTTTGAAACGGAAGAAATTCTTAGAGAAGAATTCCAGGATCAGAGATTAGCTGTTATGTCAATTGGACCGGGAGGAGAACGATTAAGTAAAATGGGATGCATAACGAACGATAGAAACAGACAAGCTGGTCGAACTGGTATGGGGGCAGTAATGGGTAGTAAAAATCTGAAAGCAATAACATTTCGGGGCACGAAAGGCCTTAAAGTTGCATATCCTCAAGAATTTTACAAGATAGCAAAGAAATTAATCAAAATCGCTAATGGTCCTGCAACCGCCAAATATCGTGATTTAGGCACTCCTGCAGGAATAACTAGCTACAATAAACTCGGAATGATGCCTACCATGAACTATCGGGAAGGTACTTGGGAAGAGATTGATAATGGAGCCTTTACAGGAGATACACTTAATGAAGACTGGGTTGTTAAAAAAGTTGCTTGCTCTCAATGCTCAATCGCTTGCGATCACCTCGCGAGAGTACCTAAAACTCACCCTGAATATCCAAATTTAGTCGCTTCAATTGATGTAGAGATGTGCTATTCCTTTGGTACTAACACTGGATGCGCTGATTGGCCAACAATTTTCAAATGCATCTCCTTATGCGATGATTTAGGAATTGACGCCATTAGTGGAGGTGTAACAGCAAGTATGGCTTGCGAGTTATACGACCTTGGACTTATAACGAAAAAAGATCTCGGATTCGAACTACCATTCGGCTCTACCACTAATCTAGTACGATTTACGGAGGAAATGATTCTTGGAAAGGGTTTTGCTGGTGAGATTTTTGGAGATGGTTGCAGACAAGCTGGTATAAGATTAGAAGAAAAAGGAATAAAGAACGCTGGTTTCTATGGAATGCATATAAAAGGCTTAGAAATGCCTGCTTTTGACCTTCACGGGATGACGAGTTTTGCTGTTGGAGAAAGCGTATCTATTAGAGGAGCTTGCCATTTAAGGAATGGTGCCTATGGACTTGACGCTAAAGGTAAATTCGATAGATTCGGATACGACAAACCACTTGAACGCGGTAAGGCAATCATAGGGCTTGAAGATATCTATTGTATTATCGATTCGTATATAATTTGTAAGTTCACTCGTGGAATTTATGAAAACGATGCCGAATTGGCGAAAGTCTATGAGTTAGTTACTGGTATTCCACACACCGAAGAATCGATTAATAAAAGAGGAGCTGCTATCTTAAACCTTTCAAAATGTTTCAACATTCGAGAAGGGTGGACCAGAGCAGACGATCATCCTCCAGAAAGGTTCTTCAAAGAAGCACACACAAGAGGTCCTGCTAAAGGTGTCACCTTAAAAGAAGAAGGATATCAAAAACTTCTTAGCGGATACTACGAAGCTCGAGGTTGGGATACGAAAACGGGGATTCCTACGGATGCAACTCTAAAGAGTTTGGGTTTGGATTTTGTAATTGGTAAATTAAAACCAGCTGGGGGTAAATAGGAAAATGTCAAGATCATCCATGAAGAAACGTGGTGGGAAGATGCATCAATTCATAATAATTGACCCCGATTTATGTACCGGATGCGAAACATGCGAATCAGTATGCTCTTTTGTCCACGATGGTGAATTTAACCCTATTAACACCCGAATTCATAGAGTCCGAATTGAACCGGTTTTTAACATCGCTCTAGCGTGCCAGAAGTGCGAAGACGCACCATGCATTCGAAGTTGTCCAGAAAAAGCATTGACGAAAAATGAAGAGACTGGATCTATAATTGTAGACGACGATAAATGCAATGGATGTGCGTATTGCATCAGAGCTTGTAGTTTTGGAGTAATAAATTTACACATTGACAGCCAGAATGCTCTTATTTGTGACCTTTGCGATAATATGAAAGAAGATTTCATTGATCCTGAAGTTGGTAAGACCGAACCTCAATGTATCGCAGTTTGCCCAAAAGAAGCCATAAGTTTGAAAAATGTCGAGCAAATTGGAGAGGAAACCAGAATAGACGCTGTGAGGCGCTTATTTGGGGACGTTTCTGAATTTGGTGGAAAATAATTATTAATTTTTTTATCTATTTTTATTTTTTTATTCAATATATTAAATATTCTGTTACTTTATTTTAAGAGTAAATGTTATAATAATCGATTTAAAACTGATAATAATTGAATTTTAATAATAAGAACTATTTTACTACATAATTAAATTGTATTAAGAACTATATAGAAGCTATTAGAAAAGTATAGACTCTTGAATTATTAGGAGGATATATAAACCAAGGTGTAATAATGTCTGGAAATCAGACCAAGGATAAAAATGAAATAAAAAAAACAGTTGTTGGTGTATTTGTTTGTCGCTGAGGTATCAACATAGCTGGAATACTAGACGTACCTGGAATTGTCGAAGAACTCAATAAATTAGAAGGTGTTAAAGCTTTCGAGTATATGTCTATGTGAACTGAGGGTGGATCAGAGTATATCAAGGAACAGATCGAGGAATTTAGACTCGAAAGAATCGTTGTTGCCGCTTGTACTCCAAAAACTCATCAACCTGTCTTTCACGCAATTTTAACTGAAGCAGGCATCCCCCCAAGATATTTAGAATTTGTGAATATCAGAGAACACTGTAGTTTTGTTCACCAAGCTCTTGAAGTAAGAGAAAAAGCTGTTAAAAAAGCTATCGAACTTATAAGGGCGGGAATAGCGCGATCAAGACTATTAGAAAACGTACCCACTAAAACCGTTCCTGTAACACCTGCTGCTTTAGTAGTAGGTGGAGGCATTGCAGGGTTGTCAACTGCTATAGATTTAGGAGACAAGGGATTTAAAGTGTACTTAGTTGAAAAGAAAACTACCATTGGCGGAAGAATGAGCCAGTTAGATAGAACTTTCCCAACTGACGATTGCTCTATATGAATTCTCGGTCCTAAAATGTTGGAGGCGAACCGTCATCCAAATATCGAGATCCTATCATACTCAGAAGTCGTGGAAGTCGATGGATACATTGGAAACTTCAGAATAAAAGTTAAAAGGAACTCCCGATTCGTAAGTGAGAAAACATGTACCGGATGTGGAGCTTGTACTGAGGTTTGCCCAATTTTCATCCCTAACAGTTTTGACGAAGGATTATCTGCGAGAAAATGTATTGACATCGCTTTTGCTCAGGCAGTTCCTGCGATTTATGATATAAATCGAGAGACTTGTGTGGAATGTTTTGCTTGTGTTGATGCTTGCGAAGAGGATTCAATCGATTTTAGCATTCAAGATGAGTATATTGATCTGGAAGTTGGAACAATAGTAGTGGCAACGGGATGGGATATTTACGAAGGAGATGATTATGGATATGGAACGTACGAGAATGTAATCAACCAAATTCAACTGGAAAGAATATTAGCCCCCAACGGGCCGACATTCGGACACTTAAAACGACCATCTGACGGAAAACGCCCTACAAAAATCTTGTTTATTAATTGTGTAGGGAGTAGGGATGTATCGAAAAACGCTTATTGCTCGGTTATATGCTGCAATCTATCGCTTAAAAACTCTAAATTAATTAAATCGGAGTATCCTGATTCAAATATCGTATGCACATATATAGATATGAGATGCGCTGGTAAAGATTACGAAGAATACTATAGACGTTCGAGAGAAGCGGGAATAATATTTCTTAAAGGATTAGTTGGAGAAATCCAAGAAGATCCATTAACGAAGAATTTAACGGTTAAGTTTGAACCAGTTGGAACAGATACAGTAGTTACCATGGAAGCTCATATGGTAGTTCTATCGTCAGCATCGCTCCCTTCTAAAGGTACCTTAGAAATCGCTAAAATAATGAAGATGGAGAAAAGTCCTGATGGATTTTTAAAGGAATTTCACCCTCGATTAGATCCAATTAGCACAAAAACTATGGGTGTTTACATCGCAGGCTCGGCTCAAGGACAAAAAGAAATTGATAAAGCCGTAAGTCAAGCAAGAGGTGCTGCATCTGCTGCCAGTATTCCTATGGGCAGAGGCGAACACACGATGGAATTAATTCGTGCTACTCCAATAGATGAGAGATGTGCGAAATGTTATAAATGCATTGAGATCTGTCCATATTACGCAATTTCTGTAAACGAAATTGGTGCGTTAGTTGTTGACATCATTAAATGTCGTGGTTGTGGATCTTGCACAGCAATTTGTCCATCGAAAGCAATTGAACTGACTTATTTTAGAGACGATCAGTATATGGCATTAATTGACGAATTACTTCCAATGGAGGAATAGAGAGGTAATAGAAATGGCAGAAGAACAAGACATTAAAATTATAGCATTTCTGTGCTGGAAATGAGGTTATGGTTCCGCTGATATGGCTGGAACTATTCGCGCTCAGTATCCCTTATCTATCAGAGTGGTTTTAGTTCCGTGTTCCGGTAGAATTGGTTCCGATATGGTCATGCGATCGTTTGGTAGAGGTGCTGATGGCGTAATGATTGTTGGATGATACCCTAAAGAATGCGATTATGAAACGGGGAACTATGTTGCTTACCGGCAAGTTGAGTATTTAAAAGAAGTGCTCAAATCTATGGGGCTCAGTGAAGAACGTATAATGTTTGGGTATTGTACGGCAGCCGAGGGACAAAAGTTTCAACAAGAAGCGATAAAATTCGATAAACTTATACAAAAATTAGGACCTAATCCACTAAAAACTAAAGACTCACCAACAACAAAAAAAGCGAAAGCTTAAAATTAATGTGTTAACTGATGAAGCTGAGTTAAAAAAACGAGAACTCAGTTGAAGAGATGGAAGCACCATACAACACATAAAAGAAATTTTAAAAAGTAATACTTATTTAAAATATAAAAAAAAATTTAAAAAAAAAATTTGAACAAAAGTTTTTATTAATTTGAGATTGAAATAACATGGATGCATTAGATGAATACTTAATTAAGATTGAAGATTTTCCTAAGCTATTAGCTACGCTCTTGCAAGAAAAATTCGTAGATAAGATTATTGGAGCAAAACTAAAAGTGGATAAGAAATCTGGCGCTATAGATAGATTTACGGTATCTCCAGTAATTGTTGAAAAGCCAGAAGACCTTACAACTTTTCCTTTAACAAATTTAATTGCATATGGATACGCTAGAACTGATACAGCTGCGAAATTCTTACATAAATCAGTTGATGGGGCTAAGAACGAAAAAGTCGGAGTTATTGCTCGTCCCTGTGATACTCGCGGAATAATTGAGTTAGTAAAGATTAGACAAATTAACATGGATAATCTTTTCATTATTGGCTTTGAGGATAGAGGAATGGTAATAAATGCTTCGCGTCAATTGAAGAAAATAGAAGGACTCGATTTAACTAAAGTGGTTAAAGAAAAAGTAGGCGATAATGGATTAATTCTTAAATTTGAAGATGGTAGCACTAAAGAAGTTGGATTAGATATAGCAGAGAATTGTACTCGTTGTATTAGGAAAGTTCCCGTTGTTGCTGATATAAGTGTTAGCGATCTTGTATTACCTATTGATTCAGACGAAATTCTCCTAATAGTGTATTCAGATAAAGGCGCAGATCTCGTAGAAAAATCAAAGATCAACAAAAAACCATTACCAGAGGATATGAGAACAAAACACGCCGAAGCTCTTAAAAAAATCAAAGACACTGCTTTAGCAAAGAGAGCAAAGGATTTAGAAGAATGGGACAAGCTTTCTCAGGAAGATAAATTGGAAAGGTTCCAAAAATGTACAATGTGTAATATGTGCATTCGTGGATGTCCAGTATGCTACTGCGTTGATTGTATTCTAATGAAGAAACGGAAGGAGAAGATCATTAACAAGGAATCTTATCAATTAACAAGAATTGCTCATGTCGCAGACCGGTGCATAGAATGTGGCAACTGTGATAATAACTGCCCACAACACCTTCCGCTATCACTTTACTTCCAATCGTTAAACGAATCCTTTAAGGAAAAATTTGGTTATAGCGCTGGTGAGAATCTAGAAGACATACCGTTTAGGTCTGGTAAAGCGATTAGTCAAATGGAATTAGAAAAAACATAATTCTAAATTCTTAAAAATACAAAAAAATATTTTCAATTAAAGAAAGAAAAATAAAAGTGAAGGATTATGTCATTACCAGCTAAGAAAACAATTGAGATTGACGAGAATATTACTCATTATGTCTATAAAATGCTCTCGCATGAAAGTATCCTTAAATATGACGAAAGTAAGTGCGTTGAGTGCGGATTTTGTCATAGAGTTTGTCCTGTAACCATATCTATTTACGACGAACCATTAAAAAGAACGGCTATCGGAACACCAGAAGAAATGAGGGTCGAATCCGACAAGAAGATTGTCGTAGATACAGAAAAGTGTATTTGGTGCGGTAGTTGTACTTGGATATGTCCAGGATATACTCTAGAACTGCTAATTAATGGAGAAAATAAAATCCTATTAGTAGAAAATGGGTCTCTTGCAGAATTTCACGAAGAGGTTCGCACTTTAGAAAACGGTCAGAAAGTCCGAAAAGTGGTTCACGGTTCAATTAAATTTAATTGCACTGAAAAAGATGCCAAAGTAATTGACGCTTTTACTAAGGAGTGTGCTGTGGACGCTATGTCGCGTGAAGAAAAGGACATAGCAGTAGACATAGATAAATGTATTTTGTGTTTTAAATGCACAGACGCTTCCAAAAACTACGACAATATTAGTGTTGATATTCACAGAGACCAATTCATGAAAGTTAAAGGTAATCCTTCCTCCGTATGGAATGGTATTATGTTACGCGTTCTTGGAAAAGAGGGGAAGATTAAGGGAATAATGAGTCGTAGCCAAAATAAGCTTGCTGATTCCGTTATGCGCTTGTTAGGAAGGGAATCTATCGAGGAAGACGATAAAACCTAATTTTAGTAATTTTTATTTTCAACATATTTTTTATTCTTTTGTTTCTCTATATAGATCAGCAAATTACAATTGCAGTATGATGAGAGAATAAAAATGAAAGATATTAGTAAAAAAATCTTACTATTTTTAATACTTCAGATTACCTATCCAAACATATTCTATATTCTACTTGTTCCAGAAGTTTATACAGTATCCATTTATGTTTTATATTTGCTAATGAATTATGTAATTGCTCTTGCAGATACATTGATACGCCCTCTAACGAAGGAAAGAAATCCTTCAAAAATATATGATTTCTTGATATTATTGATGTTTTTGTTATCACCATTCTTGTTGATTGCTGCTTTTTATGAGAATAAGCTACTAATATCATTGATACTACCATTCTGGGATAATCTTGTTGTTAGTTATATTGGGTTTGTCATTTATCTTTCAGCAGGCATCTTAGTAATTGTTGGACGAGTACAGCTTGGCAAGTTCGGTTCAGGTGAATTAATAACGGAGGAAGACCATAAACTCTATACCGAAGGAGTTTACAAATATATTCGGAATCCAATGTATTCTGGGGCATTAATTGCTGTTATTGGGTTCGGTTTAGTCTTTAGAAGTATAATTACGCTATTATTCGTTTCGATTTTCTATTTTATTTTGTTTAAAATGAGAATAAATGAAGAAGAAAGACTTCTTTTTGAGGTTTTTGGAGAAGAATTCACTA
>JAHLWV010000206.1 GCA_019057735.1 Promethearchaeota archaeon
AAACTAAGCTCTAATTTCATAATTTTTACGAGCAAAAAGGAATAATCAAAATTTCAATATTAATATTAATTAATGAATTCTTTTAATATTTTTTTAACTAAATTATTTGTGAATGTGGAAATAGTGCTCATAATGTCATTTATTATTACCTAATATTGTCAAATTACATTCAATATACTTCAAAAATGTTAATTTTTTTTTCTAAACTCGTTAAAAAAGGACAAATAACAAATTATAATTGGCATTATTATTTTGTTTTATTATATTAATTTAACTTTGATACACAACAGAATGACGCAGCTTAAGGATGACAACATTAAAGCGATTCTTTTTGATTTAGATGGGACCTTATTAGAGATCGATTTGAAACTTTTTCTTCCCGAATATTTTAAGTTATTAGCAAATAGTATCGCTCACATAATCTCCCCTAATAAATTGATCCCTCTTCTTTTAAAAGTGTCAGAGGCGATAACATTTAATAGTGGAAAGATTACGAACGAAGAGGCTTTTTCCAATATTTTCTTCCCGCTAAATGGTCATAGCAAAGAAGAGATCGATCCATATTTTACGAAATTCTATAAAGAAGATTTTATTAAATTACGCAAATTTACTAAAAAGAAACCAGAAGCGCGTAAAGTAGTAAAAACCGCATTTGATAGGGGATACGAAGTAGTAATTGCAACCAACCCTCTGCTCCCTTTAACATCAATACAACAACGCCTTGATTGGGCCGGAGTTGGTGATTTTCCTTACAAACTTATAACTAGTTATGAAAATTCATATGCAAGCAAACCAGATCTACTGTATTACCAGTTGATATTTAAACATCTTAACCTCTCTGCAAAAGAATGCATTATGGTAGGTGACGAAGATAAGGATTTAGTATGCGCAAAGTTAGGCTCGCAGACCTTCTTAGTACATAGTGTAAATACAAAATTAAATTCCGAAACTCCAGAACCCACTTATAGCGGAACTTTAAATGACTTAATGGAGCTTCTTTAAGAATTAATAGAATTTATCTAAAAAAGTGTTTATATGAACATTAAAGAAAATTTTGATGAATTTGATTATAGGCACCTAGCTCCAGAAAATATACAAAGTATATACCAGTTATTTAAAAACAATTCGGACTTTTTTTCGCTTCCTTTTGATTATTTTCAGAGAGGTACTTTAGAAGATGATGGTTTTGAGCAAGACTTATCGCTTTTTTTATTTAATTCAGAGTCGAATCAGCCCATAGCCGCTTTTATCACGGTAACTAGAAAAAATATCAAATTAGGTCAATGTTTTCTTAAAGGTTGCGTAGTTGATAGTGCTTATCGCCGCCATGGTGTCGGTTCTAAAATCATAACCGAAATTTTAAAGCGAGCTAAAGAAAAAAACATGTCAGAAATCTTTTATGGTGCGAGCGTTCCTAATTATTGGCAACCTGGTGTCGATATACGCCATACGAGTTTGTTTTTCTTTCTAAAAAAGCACGGTTTTAAATCTCATAGACCGATATTCAATCTTACAGCGTCTTTAACTGAAGTTAAGGATAAACCAGTCTTGGAAAAAAACGGATATAAATATGAGCGAGTCCAGCCTAAAGATTTTAATAATACTTTAAGGTTCGTGAAAAAACAATTTCCTCGCGGTACTTGGGCTGAAGAAGTTCAGTTATCATTTAATATCGATCCTCCAACGACTTTTATAGCGAAAAACATTAAGAATGAAATAGTAGGTTTTTCTACCCATAGTCAATTTTATCCCGGCTCGTTTGGCCCAACGGGCGTCTTGGAATCGTTGCGTGGAAAAAGTATCGGAAGGGAACTCCTCTTTTGGTGCCTATGGGATGTGAAACAGAATGGGTTAAACACGTGTGAGATAATGTGGGTGGGTGGCGAAACTATAAAATTTTATTCAAAGGTAATTGGAGCTTATATTTCACCTATTTTCTATCCCATGTATAAAAAATTAAAATAGAATTGTTGACATAATACGACTATCTTTTCCTTGTTAAATACGTAGAGCGTGAAGCAAAGTTGGGGAAAGTTTCATACTATTCTTAATACCCAAAAGTTTTATTAGTTTCCACTTACGAGACATCATAACCTCCCAGCTATGTTTCCTAGTTTCACTCCCAGTAAATAATGCTATAGTTGATTGCATCATTTCTGGATCCTCTTGAGCCATTGAATAAATCGCTTCGAGGATTCGTTCCAAGAGACCACTATGATACAAAAGGTGATGGATTTTATAGGAATACCTCAAACCTTCTTCGTAGAGGTGTTTTAATAGGAGTTCGTTGTATCTCGCAAGTTCAGATTCTCCAAAATCTTCTTTTTCAAGTGCTTGACAAAAAACTTCTGCCGCAATTTTGCCAGATAATCGTGCTTGATAAATTCCTTCGTATAAAATTGGATCTGCGGTTCCACAAGCATCTCCAATCACCATAACTCGCTCACGATAAGGTTTTGCGATCAATCGATCAGGTATAGGAGCTGCCCAAACTTTTCGACCCCCAAAAACTTTCATCTCTCTTCCTTCGATTTTCTCCTTTATGAACGGACTCTTGAGAAAAGCGTTAAAATGACTCATTTTAACTCCCTTCCCTAAAACTCCAATGCTTAGCGTTTGACTTTTAGGAAACACCCACCCAATCCCGTGATCAATTAAACTACGATCGAAGAATTCCCATACTCGATTACCAAATTGGTCGTCTATGACAGATTCGGGGACGCTGATTTCTGCTTGTATTCCACTTATCATTGGCGGAACCTCCATACCGAGAGTTCTTTGTAATTTGGCTCCCCCCAATCCGGTTGCGAGGATCACACATTTGCTTTGAAATTCTTTTGTTCCTACTATCTTAACATTCTTATTTTTGCCAATCTCAATTCTTTTTACTCGAGATTCGTAAATTACTTGGGCACCAGCGTCTTGGGAAATATCCAATAGATACTTATCGAAGTCGGTTCGAAACATGCAATAACCCTTATTACTTTTTCCAGAAGCTTCGAATTCCATGGGCCCTTTTTTTGGAGTAAATAGAACTCCGCCGGTAACTTCCCGCTCACCGACTCCGTGGGGTATTGGTGAGAAATCTTCGCTTCTAGCAGGAATTCCTCCAGCACAACATTTATATCTACCTTCTTCCCCAGCTTCAAGTAAGAGCACATTCGCATTACTTTCTGCAGCAATCTTTGCAGCCGTTGCTCCACCTGGACCACCTCCGATAATAATTAAGTCATATATCACGAACAAACCCTCAAAACTTGTTTTTTAAATTATATTTAGTTGTTCTCTCTTTTTTTGATGAAGTTCTTTGAGTTCCTCTTCAAGTTGTTCTAATTTCTCTCCTTCTAATGGGTAGAAGTAGACAAAAATCAAACTTAACGCAACAAATATGTTAACTATGAAATAAAATACAAATATAATTCCAAACATCGCCGAATCTGTTTGAACGGGAGAGTTTTGTACATATCCTGTTAATACAAGTACAATAGTCACAATGATAGGGCCAATACTCTCAGTTGGTTTAGTGAAAAAGGCATTAATACCATAAAACATCCCTTCTCGTCGACTTCCATATTTAATTTCGTCTTCGTCAATAGGTAGCGTCTGCATTATAACTCCAAATATACCCGCACCCCCAAAGAATGCCGAGAATGCAAGTCCTATCCACATCGCGGGAATTGATATTGAAGGAATTAAAACCAAGAAGAATAGAATAAATCCACCTATGAATTGAATAGTTGTAAACTGAAGTAGTAGCTTTTTAAATCCATATCTCTTTCTCAGTTTTATGCAAAGAATATTGGAACTCCAACCAACGATTATTACGATTAAAAAGTAAAATACTACATTTTCAGAACCGATCAGTATCAAAAATAGAAAGACATACGAAAGTTGTATTGAAGCAATGAGCGTCCTGAAAAAATTAAATCCAACAAACATCATGAAGGATTTAGATTTCACTGTTTGTTTTATTGCCGTCCATAAAGGAGGGCTTCGGTCGTGTTGGTGTTCAGGGCTTTCTTTTGAAAGTTTTACTACAACTACATAACAGACATAACTAATCACAGCTACGGTGATGTTGAATATTTGAAAAAATTGACGGTTATCAACCATCGTAGGAACGGTAATCACGACAAAACTTGCAAATAGTGCGAGGATGCCGCCTAGAAAGTTGATTCTAGTACGCTCTCCGAGATCGCTAGTCATATCGGGAAGTAGTGCCATCCAAGCCATTGTTACGATATTAGAGAGGGTGTCAAAAATGCTAATGCTTATCAAAAAATGCAGAAACATTACAAATTGTCCCATAGGAGTAGCTGCGTCTGTACTCCAAGGGAACCACATGAGAGCAAATGTTATTACCAAAAACGGACTGAAGTATTTTATATATACCACTCTTCGGCTACCCCATTTCTTCACATCAGTATTATCTTGCCATTGACCAATGAGAGGGTCGTTTAACATGTTTATAATCATGAATATGACCATTCCAATAATAAAAAGAACCTCATTTAAGCCTAATGAATCATAAAAGAATTTTATGTAGCCTAATCGGAACACACCAAGGATAATCGTTAATGGAATCATCCCCACAATGTAACCCGAAACTTGTTTTTTAGGTAATTTATTAATCGACATTTTGTTTAAAAGATTTTTTTTTAATATAACTTCAATGTTAAACTTTAAAAAGATTTTTTTTAATTTCTAATTATATATTAATTAATTCTTCCCAGTTTTATTAAAAATTAAAATTTGTGATAGAAATTAAAAAAAGATTAAACTTTTTATTTTTTATAACAGACCAACAACGATTTGATCACTTAAGTTGTTATAACAACAAGATAGTTTTAAAAACACCAAATATCGATCGCATCGCTAAAGAGGGCGTTAAATTCACTAACTTTTATTGTAATAACCCAATCT
>JAHLWV010000031.1 GCA_019057735.1 Promethearchaeota archaeon
ATTTATTGTAAATTAAGTACCGGTAAACAAATTGTTATAGAAATACAACATTCAATGATTCTTGTTAAAGATTTAATACAACGTACAAAAGAATACAACGAGAACAATTGTTTTGTGTTATGGGTATTCAACGGGAGTTCGTTTGAACGCTACCCTAAAATTGATGATAATGTAAGGATATTAGGTTTTGAAAAATGGTGTCACTTACTATATCGTGGCCGGGTATATTACATTAATATGACTAAATCGGGTATCCATAGCCCAGTTTATCCGGCTCACTTTGCTAATTGTTACGAACTAAAATATTCTAAATCGGGATTCCAGTTCTATCACAGGGCTTTATCTAAAAAAAGTTTTATACCCTCTTTTATCCCCTCACTAAAAATTAAAACATTTAAAAATATGGGATTTAACTTAGCTAGTTTTTATGACGATAACATGAGAAATTCATGTTTGGCCGAAATTACCCAATTTTTGAAAAACTATGGTGTCATTGAATCAGAAGTAAAAAGAATAAAAAAAATGAGTCGAAATCAAAAACTACTTTACCTAATTATTGGAATCTATGGCGATAAGTATGGGTTAAATTTATTATTTAATATATTAACTTATCTTAAAGTTTTGTCTAAAAAAGACTACCGCTATATGAGCGTTATTAATCGATACCTAATGAAAAAAGATAGCCAAAGATAAGTTTTTATCTTGGATTTATTCTACTTTTGAAATATGTAGGCATCGTAAAAAGAAGTTTTCTTAATTTCTAAAGATAACTTATGAATAGTGTTAAAATCTCTGGGATCAACAGCATCTGGATGATCTGCAAATTTTTTTTCCCTTATTGTTCCAACTGCACGAAGATTTGGTTCGAAAATACAAATTTTACCATTGGGTTTTAACACTCGTACGCTTTCATTGTAAGCTGCTTGACCGTCGTCAATGTGATGAAGTGCTCCAGCAATAAAAATGAAATCAAACGATTCATCTTCAAATGGCATTTTCTCAGCATCAAAAGGAGTATAAGTAATTAAATGATCCACTTCTGCTTTTTTAGCCGATACTAACCAATTTCTTTTAGCGTATTTGGACTCATCGCTCTCCAATTCTCCTGTTATCACATGATAGTTACTTAATGCGAGAGTTATTGCCATTCTACCCTCCCCCGTTCCGACGTCTAAGATTTTCGAGTCCTTTTCCAATTCTAATTCTTGAAGAACAGGCTCAATATTATCAAAAACAAAGCTAAACTCTCCACCTAAAAGCCTTTTAGCATCACTTTTATCCATTTTAATATAACTCCGTAGTTTTACATTACGAATATAATTTTTACATTAGATAATAAAAGAAGGTAATAAAAATTTCTGTCTATAATTTAGAGATATGATACCTCTCATTGTTAGGTAAGATTAGTCGAAACATTTTTTGGATTCTTTAAAAATCGTTAATTTTTGGTAGTCCTATCTTTTATCTTAAAAGAGCTTATATTCTTATTTATGGAAAAAGCAACGACAAAATTTAAATGGGAACAAGATATTGATACAAGAGTTTTAAACTCAATTAAAATTCCCGATTTAATGTTTAGAGATCACCTTAGATTCTTAAAATCTAAGCATGTGAATATTGATTAAAAAAAGATATCGGACATATATTAGCGTTATATTCTCGCATTCTATCGATATTACATTATTTATTATAGACAAAAAATCCGGTAGCATTTGTCATGACCGAATTTTTGTTTGATTTTTTTGTTCTCGCTCAAGGAGGGAAGGTAATTTTCAGCCATTTTAATCTCTTAAAATGCGATGATCAGCTTATTGGAGCATATTTTCACGCCATAAATTCGCTGTATAATGTTTGTTTCGATAGGGATATGCAAAAAGTTTCGATGAACGACTATCGACTCCATTTTACTAAAATCGAACCCTTCTTCTTTATAGGTATCTCGCCTATAAGCCTTAAAAATAAAGCTGCGAACGAACATTTTGAATCGTTATCCCAATCTTTTTACGATAAATACTGCAATAAATTACCTCAACACTGGGAGAGTAATGTAGCTATGTTCAATGGTTTTGACTCCGGCATAGACAAGCACGAAAAAGGAATTACTTTACCAGGTTAACACTGGCAACCCATTAATTATTCGAATTGTTAAATAATTAAGAATTTATTCCATAGAAATAGCTATATTGCGATCAATATTTTTATCGTACTCAACCACGAAATTCTTCCCCACTAATTCTTGATTTTCTAAGGTTAAGAGCATTTCTGATTCAGTTGTGATAATGGCCAGGGCACGAGCCCCATTTTCAAGAGAACCAACTAGAACTCCTCTTTTGGGTAGCCCCGCTCGATCGTAAATAATAGAATATCCCTCAACAGTCAGCTTACCTTTCACTTTTTCGGTTATATCGGGCAACCTCTTTTTTAATATTGATTCTTGAATTTCAGAGACATCTTGAATGCCCCATTCTATCGTAGGTGGATCAGTTCCGTAAATTCCGATTGATTGTTTAGTGTTATACCCTCCATTAGCTATAACCATTACTTTTAACGAATGATCAGTGCGAATTAACTCGACAGTGTTGATAATTGCATGTAACGAATAATTACTTAAGGGCGTACCAAAATAAGGGAGCCCTCCTGTAACTGTCAAATCGCGCGAATCGTCTTCTTTAATACCAAGTTCCTTAATAAAAATCTCTACAATTGAAGGAAAACAACTATATAAGTCAAACTTGTCAATATCACTTAACTTTAAACCCGCTTGTTCCAAAACAATTCGAGAACCTTCTCTGATCGCAGGAGAACTATCAAGTCTCGGACGGCGATAAATTTCACTAATATTTTTTAAATCTACCCCTCCCATTATATATATCCAATGTTCTCTCTCAATGTTAAGCGATTCAGCAATTTCTTCACTTGCAATTATAATTGTTCCAGATTGATCAACGAAATTGTTAGCACACATGCGTTTAGTATAGGGGTGAACAACGCGACGATTCTTAGGGGAGGGAGTTGTAATTTCATCAGCACTATAAAGTTTTTGAGTCCAGCTTAAAGGATTTTTTGAAGCTACCTTAGAAAATCGTTCCAGAAGTTTTCCCATATATTTTCTATGTTCCTCAATAGTTCGTCCTGATGATGCTCTTAGGGCAGTTTCGAAGATTGCGTAAGTAAGTGACGGAAAATGGAGCCCATATTTCCTATCAATATCGGGGATGTCCCAATTCCCCCCATTTAAATATTTTGAAGGTTTTTTTTTAGGCCAATGGTTAGGACGCTTCCCTTTGAATAATTTATTAATAGAATAAGCTGCCTCTCCACCCGTAATAAGAACACAACGGTGCTTTCCAGAAGCAATAGCTTTTGCAGCTCGATTAACTAACATCTGAGGACTATGGCCCCCATCAGGTAAATATATTTCTTCCTTAGGTGTGATATTGAGTTTTTTACTAAGCTCACCCGGAGCGTCTTCATATGACCAGGAACTGATGTTTACCATGTAAATAGCATCAATAAAATCGATAACCTTTTTGTTATTTGTATTTTTTATTGCATCTTGGCCAGTTTTGACCATTAAACCGAGAGAATCAAGAGGTTGAGTCGTACCTTTATGTTGAGTAAACTGTGCAGTTCCAACTATAATTGGAATATGTTTTTTCCCCATGATAAGTAATAATCGTCCTAATGATATAGTAAATCTCTTAGTTCTATTAAAAATTCGTTAATTTCAATTGTATATCAAGACAAAACGAAATCTCATTTTTTTTTTATATATCTTCTTGGATTGAATGCTATAACATAATTAAATCTCAATAAAAAACAGATGATTATTAATGTTTGTAAACAAAAAGATGGATATTTGGTCTCAACCATATTGGGAACACGTAATTAGGAACATCGGACCTATTACTTTTCTAGAACAAGAGCTAATCAGAACTTCACGCGTCGCAGTACTCGGAGTTGGCGGTTTAGGCGGTCCTTTAGCAGAGAACCTCGTGAGGGCAGGTTGTCAAAACTTAGTCATTTGCGACTTTGATGTATTCGACGAATCAAACTTAAACCGACAAATTTGCACTACTGACGATCTCGGTAAGAGAAAAATCGATGTGGTAGAGGACTTTTTACAGAGGATCGATCCTGAAATAGAAGTCAGAAAATTTTTTAAAATAACCCAACAAAACATAGATGAAGTCTTTGAAGATGTAAAAGTGATCGCTCTTACTTTGGACGATCCTGCTACTTCTATTTTTATAGCTAGGGAGGCTCGGAAACGAGGAATCCCCATGATTGAATCTTGGGGTGTGCCTTTCTTATTTACTTGGTGGTTTACTTCCGATAGCGTAGATTACGAGAGATGCTACAGTCTTGAAACGGAAAAGTTTGATTACTTTGAATTGTCTAACCTTAAAAAGGAGATCAACCTCGCAACCTACCAAGCATTATTGCCTAAAGTGTTTTCCATGCCAGGAGTCAGAGAAAAATACGACCGAGAGCCAGGAGCATTCGAAGAAATGATGGCGGGCAACATCGGAGCTCGATCGTTTGCACCGTTCGTAAGAATTACCGCTGATTTTCTTTCGGTAGACGTAATTTTCTCTGGAATACTGGACATAAAGCCAAAGAACTTAGCCCCTCACCTGAAAGGGTTCGATTACATCAACATGGAAGTTCAAGAAGCAAAGTTGATATCTAATAATTTTTAACTAAACTCTAACTTTTTTTTTCCTTTTTTTAGATTTTTATCATGCTAAATATTTTTTTCCGCATTTACTAAGAATTGTGGCTCATTTGCCGGTAAAAAGGTTGAAAGTCTTTATATACTAATTTGATTATTAATCGAGAGTGACCTTTGATTTTTTTTTAAGCTTCGTTGTTAAGCTTAGATACTAGTTGATTTACTCGTTCTGCCACCGTCTCCAAAAGCTCGTTCTTTTCTTCTATTTCTTCTTTTAGTTGAGATTCCACTTTGGTTGGCGAAAAAGTTTGTTGTGTGTTTCTTAGGGTTTGCATTAATTGTTTAGTCTTCTTTTCCGCAAAGAAAAAGCCAAAATCCGTTATTTCTTCAACCATGCGACTTCGACATTGAAGTAACAAGTGCTTTAAGCCTTTTCCACTAATTTTTCCTTCAGTAAAATTTCTTATCGCAATCTTAAGCTCTTCTAATTCGTCATCATTGAAGATTATTTTTTCTACTACCTGCTCAAAGTTAGCTAATTCTTGACTCTTTTCCATTAAACCTCCCCCAAGTCACCCTCAATGTATTGTCTGAAACCATCGAATATCGTAGAGTACATTTCGAATATATTTTCACAGGTTTCGGCTACATTGACCTGGTCGCTTACTTCTATCTTCTCACAAGAAGTTAAAAATTGCTTTAGATCATCTGCTGTAAACGGAAACCCTTCGATTTTACCGAAATTTCCTATAAATTTGTTAATATCTTCTGAGGTTATTGCGTAATTCACGCTGTAATATCCTTTGTAAACGCTGTGTAAAAATTTAGGGAATAAATCCCTGCCAGTTTTTATCACTTTCTCGTATTTTTTTTGGTTTAAGTTTTTGTGCATGGAAAAATATTCGTAATATAGAATTGGAGCAAAATTTTTAGAGAGGGCACTTCTTAGATTAATGGGATTGAGGGCCTCTGCTACAGGAGGTTGGGCAGATTCCAGTTCTATTGGTACGTATGTTATTATCGAACTATCTCGGGAATCGTAATAGTCTTTTAAAACTCTTTGGTAGTGAGGTCCGACCGCAAAGGATGTTTGCATGGACTCCGAACCGCTTGCTCTTCGAGGGTGAGTTTCTATTAAGTATTGTTTGCTTACTAGAATACCAAAAACTTTGTCAATAATATCTTTCTCTCTCTTCTTTTCTTTGGTAATTTTTGCGATGTAAGGCTTTAACACTTCTTGAAGTTCTTCTCTCACTTTTTTTTTATAGAGATTGCCTATTTTATCAACCGCTTGGAGGTTGTTTAAAAATTTAATGATACCTTCTATCAAGTCGCTATAACCGGCAAAGTCGCTTTCGAACAGAGTAGTTTGAGCTCTTTTCATGATTTTTTTCTCGGTTTTTTCTATATCGTAACCTTGATCTCCCATGTAGCTAATGATTTCCTGCCACGATAGAGTTTTAATTTGCTGTAATTCTTCGAAGTCAAGTTGCACAGGGAAAGATTGGTATATGTCCTCTCGTTTCACCACCGCTACATTTTTCTTCATCGCTCCGATGTATCTTGTCTGATAGCCTTCGTTCCTCCTACTACTATAGTAGCCTACTCCATGTAGATTCTCTAAATTCATTTGTCCGTTGAGCACGGCCACATCTCTTTTATCGGATGTTCGAAAAGTTATGATATTATTGAAGTAATTAAACACATTAGGGTGTAAATACCTTATTTGCGATGCAGAAATTAAAGTTCCAAAGCCTTTATCGAAAAATGGGGAAAGGAACTTATCAATCTTGCCGTATTGAATTTTCTTATCTAAGAAAAAACCGTCAAAAACTACATCAATATGAGGTATTACAATAAATTTTGGAGTATATGCTTCTCCAATTTTCAAGTAGTGAATCATTTTAGACAATACAACAAAAGCAAAATAGCACTGTTTGTCGTAGTCTTTTATATCTGAGAGATCGATAATCACCGTTTTGTCGTTAGTTATGAACTCGTGCGCTTGCGAAGAGTTTAGTGTTTGAGGTTGTTGACGCTGGATAAACGAAGATTCTTGGGGAGTAAACTCCTTAAAAAAAGCTAATAATGTTTCCGTGACCGAAGATTTCTCCCAGTCTCGTTGAGAAGTTAAGTCTAACACTAAAGTCGATACATCAATATCAGGATTTCGAAGTATAGTGTTTTTGAACATCTCGATGGTCCTTTCGTCTTTCTTAAAGCACATCGCGTAAGCGTCAAACATGTAGTCTAAATAAGCGGAATTATTTTTGTCGTAGGGTATCTCAGAGCGAAGGGGGTTAATCACGAATGTTTTTCCTAGTTTGTGATAGATAAACTGATTTTCGTAAATGGAGCCTTGAAATATTTTTATAATCTTCGACCAATTACCCGTAAAATCGAATACCACAGAAGAATGACCCGCTTTAACCAGCTCTACCACGATTTTCTGCGTAAGAAGTTCTCGGCTAGAGTTCGTCCCGTTCGTGATGAGTAAATTACGCACTTGGTTGAATAAAAAGCCTGCAGGGACCTCATTCTCTAAATATTCTGTATTAATTGTGGAGCCAACAGTAATCTCGTTTTTAAGTTGCAGGGGAGTGTTGAACTCTGCAGCTAACTGCGTTTCTACTCCTTTTTTAAATTGATTGGAAATCGTGGTTAAAAATTTTAAAGTTTTCCCTTGAAACAGCAAATAATTAAGATGCGTACCGTTCCTTCTGAAAAATTTGTTCTTAAGGGTTTCAAATATTAATCCTGATTCCAGTAAATTGTTTCTCAACGGTTTTATCATATAATTCATAAAATTATTCCCGAAAGCAGCTTTTAAAACAATGAATTGCCTTACTAACTGTCTTTCAATTGCATCTATATTTTCGTATGTGAGTAGGGGAGCGTTAGATACTACCGAAGTAGAGTAAGTAGCAATCGCGCTCCAGATACCCCCCTTTTGTCTGAGCCAACTGTCACGTTGTACAGGAATTTTTCTGCGTTTTAATAAGTAAAATCTCTCTCTTTCAGTTAAATATTCAAATCCTTCCTCGTCGAATTTTTCGAAGTTTAAGGGCCCTAACTGGAAGGTAACAGTAAACGGCATCCCTTCTTTAATTAGAGATTCGTAAAACTTATCGGGATTACAATACGGTGGCGGACTACAAAAATAGAGGTTTGCCATTTTAATCCCTCCGGTGGTTTTTCCTTCTATCTGGTAAAAAATGATTTCAGGAGTTTTTCTCGACTTGAAAAACTCAATATTATTAAAAGGATCAATTACCTTAATCTCCTTAGATCTGAAAAGTTTGCCTTTTGACAACTGAAAGAACAATTCCTGCCACCACACTATTAATAAGAAAACGCTAATTCCGATATTGAGTAAAAACCTATAAATTAGAGGTAAATTGAAAAACAATAGCGATAAATCTAATAATACTACTAACGCTACGATATAGCTAGCTTTTGCGATGGAAGCGCTTAACTTAGGACGCACAGTTTTACAAGTTATTCTTTCCGAATCGGACTCTATTGGAACATCTCGTTTTAAAACTGTACTCCGAAACGTCTCAATTAACTGATCCTCAGTCAGGGAGGATATTTTAAAATGGTGAAAGTTTGAAGTAATTCCCGTTTTTAGAGCAGTTGTGCTTAGCCGAAGCTCTTTTACTAACTTAGTTAACTTTGATTTATTGATCTTCCCGTTGATTTTATAATAGGTGGAAAATAAAATCACAGTCTCAAAAGTCGAGTTTTTGTCGTAAGCTTTATTATTGGTTATCTGAAGCGGTTTGTGAATAACTTGAAAGGTATATGGAGTGTGATTTTTGTGTAATCCTTTGATAAATGTAAGTAGATTTGCTGACACATTTTCGGCCATCACTCCAATTTTTAAAATACTAACGCCTGTAGTTATCATATCTCTGCGATTTGTATAATATAACACAGACTTATCGTAGTCGGTCTGCCAGAATGTGAAATTTTGAAAGGGGTTAAACGCTCCAAACTCCAAAAAGTGAAGCAAAGTAAAGAAATTTTTACGAAACACGAACACAAAACTTACTCCAACTATTACGGTTGTGCTAATTGATACCAAAAAATCCAGGGTTGTTAGCAATAGTGAAGCGAACAAGACAAATTCAATTACCACTAACGAGATAGATTTTTTGAGCGTATCGATCCTATCTATATCCTTATAAGAAGGAATCGAGTTCCAGACGCTATCAAACGGGTCTTCGTCCGTTTTCTTATCGTTTTCTTTCCCACTTTCGTTTTTTTCTTTCCAATTCCTATTCTGAATATTGTCTCCATTTAAGAATTCTCCATATGATTTTACCAATTTTTATTTCACCTTTTTCCGTAATACAACTTATTAATAAAAATTAAGACTATGATAACACCAAAACAAATAAGGGTCGTATTGCTAATAGACATCGATAGAACACCATACATAAAAGATTCTACTAAAAGTATCGCCCCTATCATAGCAAATAAAATAATCAAGCTGAAGATCATTAGTTGACCAATATTATCCTTTGATTGGCGATACGAGATATTATCCTTTAAAGCTCCGGAGATTACAATCTTTCCTCTCGATTTTTGCTCTAAATTCTTCCTTACGGTTTTTAAGTGCAAAATCTTTTCGAAAGCGTTTTTATCGAATTGCTGATCGAGTTGTATTTGAAGGGCTTTTTCCTCGTCTTTAATCCTTTGCATTAATATCGGATTAAGCGCATTTTCGCTTTTTCGCCTTTTAGATTGGCCACCTGAAAGAAATGAAAACATAGATACTGTACGGTTTCGGTTCAACATTTCGGAGTTAATATTTTCGTGTAAGTTTGGAACTTCTAGTTTTCGAAGCTCGTAATACGCTTCAATTACGCCCTTCACCTGTTCAAGATTTATCTCCCCTTGTCGTTTCAAAAATAAAAGCTCTATTTGAGACAAGTTTTGTATCATTTCGGGCTTGAACACCGCTACATTGAAATTAAGGGCAAAAATTTTATTTACGAGTTTCATATATTCAAAAATATTCTCGCCGGAACCTTTCTCCCTTGTTCGCATGCCTAATTTAATCCCAATTTCGTCAACTATGTTACTTACGAGTACAAAACTCACCACAGCAAGCTTTTTATAGTTGCCTGTTTCCTTGCAGAGCTGGATCAGTCGTTTTAATTTTAAATCTAACAGTTGCTCGCTCACTTTCGCCCCCTCGTAGATAAAAAATCCTCGTAAATTTGCTCTACTTCATTCTTGGGATCGTTTTTCCGCTTCATTTGAGACGATTCAATTTCCAATTCTTCTTGAGCGATTAATTTATCTAAATCGAACGGTTCTTTCACATTTTCAATGTATGATTTTACAACTTCTGCTGGAGCATATCGTGCTTTTTCGAATGTATTTATTACCGATAAATTGAACAAAGCGTAAGGAAATGTGCATCCAAAGGAAGCTACTTGAAACCAATATCCTGGACCAACCGAATAGGAAAGCGTGAGACTTAATTCGCTATCGTAATAAACCATAAAGGGATAATAGAGATCATTCGGTAATAAAAAAAACAACGGAAATATCAACACGAAAAATCCGATTAAAACAATTAACGAAAGCGTGATAAAACTAAACCTCTTTACTTTAAGCATGTTGTCACCCTTTTCCAAATCGTGAAAAAGCGCAGAATATGCTGAAAGGAAGACTGCCACGATAAGAACGATCACAATGATAATGGGCATAGTAGCATTTTGGGGCTTATAAGATTCGTTAAACTGATTCGCTTCTGTAAATGGAGTGCTCCACCCGAACAAAGTGTTGTAAATCCACAAGATAATGGTCTCTTCGTTGCTGTTAAGCACTCCTTCGAGGTAATACCAATCTAAAAACACCGACGCGAAGCTAAATATGAGGCCAATTAAAAAAATTATTTTATATCCTGATTTTATATTTATCGACATGTTACATTAAACTCTATTCATTTTCACTTGTAGAGCCTTAAGTCGACGTGAGTTTATAAAGAAAAAAAATTAGGTGTCATCTAAAAACGATGAATATTTGCTGTTGTATTTTGTTGTCAAATCACTAACGGATTCAACTTTAACTTGCTCAAGTTCAAATAAATTTTTGAATTCTGGCTCACTCCGTTTTTCTTCTACGCTGTGTTTTAATGTGTTTGTTTCACTTTGCTCTATTACTCCAAATTTAACATCTTTACCTAAACACTCGTACCCGAATTGAGTCAACAGTTCATCTGTGAGTTCTTCCTTAAAATCTAAAAAATCTATCTCGCTAAATTCCAATTTTTGTAAGTAGTAAGGAGTTTTGAATTGAGTAGCTAATCGTTTTTTATTCCGATAAAAATTGAAATAGAAAAACATTAATAAAGAGATGTAAATCCCTATGACAGCAAGTCCTATGGTATTAAATAATCGCAATAGGAAATAAAGTTCTGCGAAATAAATAATTAAAAGCACCACTGAGTATCCGAAGATTGGAATCGAGGCATATTTTACGCTTGCGCTAAGTGTCTCCTCCGCCATTCTATGCTCTTTAATTAAGTTTGTCTTTTTCGTTCTCTTTTCGATCATCCGATATTTTTTTTCTAAGAACTTGACCAAAGGCGCTAAGTCGGCTCTGGAAACGGCGTGAAGATTGGTGCTTCTTTGGTATGGGAAGGCGAGCGATTTTTCCATGCTCCTGGGAGGGTTGTAACATAACAAGATAGGTTCAATATATACCTTGTATTGAGTAGTTCCCGAAAGAAATACCACACTTCTGTTTCCGAACCCTTTTTCAAAAGAAAGGCTAATTTGCAAGTATTTTTGGAAAAATGTGAGAATATTTTGGTTGGTTGCTATATCTTTGTACATCGAATCTCTGACTTGCAATAAACTTTTAGTAATTTGCGCTATATCGTAGTAAGCTCCAAGATCAGTTTTGCTCAAATAAGATTTTAATTCTATCTTACTCTCGTCAACTAACACCGTTCCTTCCATATCGAACCGTTTCACAGGAAACAGGAACAAAATTCTAAGGTCATCTGAAGCTTTCACTAACTTACACCCGAGATAATCGAGGTCAGAAGTAAATTGTTTTAACGATTCTAACGAGCGAGGGATTTCGTAGCACCCAGCATCCTTAAAAGTGTCGGCAATTTGTTGGTGTACGATACTTTCGAAAGTACTATCGCTAGAATATTCGAAATTGATATCTTTTGGTTCGGCTGGAGTAGATTCGACTTTTTCTTCTTCGTATTCACTTACATGCTCTATCCCCGGTTGTGTACCCAATTCAATATTTTCAGGAATCTGAATCGTTTCTGGTTCAATAGCAATAATTTTTTCATCTTCTTCTTCTTCTTTTTCCTCGACAGTATTGCTAGCCTTTTTTACCCTTTCTGATATTGGGGGATAAGACGCTGTCAATTTCGAATAACTATATTTATCAGAGAACCATTTTGGATCAGTTTGCAACTGGTCGAACTCTTCTTCCCCTTCCGTTTTGGGTTCCTCTCTGGTTTCCTGGGCCTCGTCTACGATTACTTGTTCCACTTCGTATTGTTCGATTGGGTTTTGCGTAAATTCAACCTTATTTTCCCCTTGAATTTGAATAGATTTGCTTACAAAATCTTCTTTTTGAGAACTTTCCAAATGATTTATAGCTGCGATAATAATTTTCGTAGCAGAAGCTAACCCAATTCCTGGAGTTTCTGAAAGTTTTTCGGGCGTCATGTCAGCGATCTGTCTTATCGATACAATTTTTACGTTGTATAATTTTTCTGCGGTGGTTGGGCCAACTCCTTTAATTTCAGTTAGATTATCCTGGGAAAGCTCGCTATTTTTTTGTTCTTGGGTTCCATACACATCTGTCATAAGAATCTATACTTATGAAAAGTCGTCAGTATTTAAAGAAAAAATCACTTCTCACTTCATAAATACTTTCAAATAAGCCAGTCAAATGTGAAATTATCTTAATTTCTATTGATGAGGATAGTGAATCATTAAATTATTTCGTCTTTGTTGTAGATTTATTTTCTTTTTGTTTTTTTCTTTATATTTCCTCTATTTCAAATGCTATTACAACATTCTGATTACAATATTTATTATTTTAAAACCAATCGCAAACTATGTCCCTTACTAACTACACCAACTCAAAGAAATCGCTAGTCGAAGAAGAAACGGAGGAAGAAATATTTGAGTACGTCCAAGACGAGCGCATCCTTCGAGTATTATTCGAGCAAAAGATATTCAAGCTTCGACAAATTCAGAAAGAGGCGATCCAAAAGGGATTATTTTTTCGAAAGTCGTTCCTAGTATGCGCGCCTTCGGGAAGTGGTAAAACTCTTATAGGAGAAATTAGCGCCGTAAACAATGTGTTTCAAAAGTTTGGCAAATCCATTTATTTAGTCCCCTATAAAGCTCTCGCAACTGAAAAATATGTCCATTTTAAAAAAGCTTACGAGCGATTCGGTGTTAAAACCGAGCTATCAATAGGTGATTACGATGTGGACGATTCGCGGCTAGCTAAGGCGGATATAATTGTTACAACATACGAGAAAATGGATTCAATCTTGCGAAATTTTAGCGAAAAAGAATGGATTTTTGATATTTCGACTATTATCATTGACGAAATTCACATTTTAGGAGAATCGAGCGGTTCTCGAGGTCCACGGTTGGAGTCTCTGATAGTACGATTAAACGAGTTTTTATCTCAACCACAATTAATTGGGCTTTCCGCCACTATAAAAAATCCTGAATTTTTCAACGAGTGGCTTTCTTCTCTTGGAAACGATACTACGCTAATATTTTCGGAAGCTCGACCTGTACCTTTACATTATAGAATAGAAATAACTCAAAATAAAAATTCCACTATAAAAAAAATAATAAAGGCCACCTTAAACGACAGAGGACAAATTTTAGTGTTTCTAAATCGAAGGAAATCCACTCAACAGACTGCTCAAAACCTTAAAAATTTGGTGAAAACTCAATTAACAGAAACCGAATTAAAAGCGTGTAAAAAGGTAGAAGAGAAACTCAACAAAATAAAAGGAAGACACGCTGAGTTAAGGAAAGCGGTTAAATGTGGAATAGGGTTTCATCACGCTGGACTGCTTCCAAAGGAGCGAAAACTTATAGAAGACGCATACAAAAAGCATATAATTAAAGTAATATGTTGCACCACTACATTAAGTGCCGGTGTTAATGTGCCTGCGCGAGTAGTCATCGTAA
This sequence comes from Promethearchaeota archaeon, assembly GCA_019057735.1. The sequence continues at coordinate 13,888 of JAHLWV010000031.1, forward strand.
AAGATTTCAAACGATATGTGACTTCAGGCCACAACATAAAAAACTTTTCGGGTTATTACGAGAACGGAGATGGGTTTAGCTACTTCATGCCATTCTCTGCTAATTCAGTGTTCCAAATGCTCGGTCGAGCGGGAAGACCGGGATTTGATTCGGAAGGTTTTGGCTATTTATTGGCTAATAACGTCGACGAACGGGATTGGATCGAAGATCATTACTTCCAGAACGCTGTTCCATTAGAAACTTATATTCCTAAATACAACGATCTAACTTCGGGACTCAACAAGCTTAACACTTTAAAAGAACAAGTGCTTCTACGGATTTACGAGGAGAAAAATATCACCTTAGATAAATTAAAAGAATTCTTCCAAAAAACTTATTTTTGGTACGGTATCAAACAAAACAAATCAAAAAATCGACAGATTCCCATCGATCAGCTCTTGATGATTAAAGAAATTACCCCCATTAACATCTTGAAACTGCACTCCGACCCGAAAAAGGTAGAAAGTTTGTCAAATAATCACCACCAAATTAAGATCACCAAGTTGACGAAGTCAAATCTATCGGGCTACATAAAAACGGATTTTGGAGTGTTTTTTACGGAATTCGATATTGACGTTGGGATACGATGCTCGTGTGGGTTTGAAAATGGGATATCCAACAATTACTCAGACGATCAATTCTCTTTTGAATTCTGCGACCACATCACCGCACTTTTACTACACCTAATCGGTATCCCCGACCAGAACTTCCAGAAATACGTCCAAGACATTGTTCCTAAGTCGGTAAAAAACCAATATGTTCTCAATTACTTGTTCGAAAAAGGGTTAATCATTAAACGGGACAATGGCACCATTAAATGTTCGCAATTCGGAAAACTCATTATCAGGTTGTATCTTTACCCCGTTTCAGGTGTTTTAATACGATACAAACTCGAAAATGTTGCGCTTGAAACCTATCAAGACGTCGTAAAAGAAGCATACGAGGTGCTAAAAGCAGAATCAAAAGTTCGAAACTACAAAATGCTCCAACCCCTTATGGAATGGTGTGACGAAGAGACAATTGACGATATTTTGGAGCGACACAAAATAATGGCAGGCGATCTTTATACCATTAAGGACAACTTAGAACGAATTATCACATTTATTGGGATTATTGCAGTTCATTTAAGCGAGTCCGATCCAGATATCGCTGAAGCTATGGTTAAAGTAGCAGAAATGTCCGAAACCCTTAAAATTCGAGTGCATTACGGGATTAGCGAAGAATTATTTGATTTAGTTTTAAGATTAGACAATGTGGCAAGAGCGAGAGCGAGGATCTTGTATAATGCAGGATACCATACTGCTACTAAGGTAAAAAAAGAAAATCCTTATGTACTTAATCG
>JAHLWV010000207.1 GCA_019057735.1 Promethearchaeota archaeon
TTATCAACAGGAATTTCGTTTTGAATGTATTTAATCATTTCTTTAGCAGCAATATTACCTAATTGTTCTGATGAAAGTCTTTTTTCCCCTAAAATAGTTCCTGTTGATACTATTGTTCCGGTGTCTGATTGAGCCCACAAAGACACCCCTACGCCGGAACTAATTGAATCTACCCATGTGAATTTTATGTCTGTTTCAATATTCAAATCTCTTTTTAACCTCTGTTGAATAGCTTTTCTAATTCTAGTTCCAATATTGTCCCGATTCCTCCTTAATTGATTGGTTATTATAATATCTCCATGGATTCTTTCTACATTACCCAATTCTGTTAAATTTATTGGCTTCAAGGTTTTGGGGGGAGGATAGATGTGACAATTCACTTGTGCTCCTCCTTTTGGATAGAATCCGTGTTTATGGATGTCAATCTTAATTTTTAATCCTGAAGCTTCAAAAATTTTATAGGTAACTGCGTTAAGATAATTTAAACTGGGTGCCCATTTGCCAAACGTGGCACCACCTCTAATTTTTATCTCAATTTTTTCGGGTTTTTTGAACCCTAAACATGCAATTTGAATGGGTTGTAATAATAAGCCAATGCTTGCTGCAGTATTAACATTTAAGCTAAGGTTACTCTTTACTTCGTTTTTAAGATTAGGTATTAGCGTTAATTCTCGAGTTCCGATATTACAAGAACTTAAGGTACTATTTGATAAATCTGATAATGATTTTAATCCAAGAAGATGTTGTAGCCTTAAGCCAGGATTTGGTCTATTAGCACGGATATTTTTTATTGCTATAGGTTTTTTAAATAAAATAGAATAAGCTGCGCTAAGACGTAAAATTGCTCCACCTCCTTCTCCCAGAGAACCGTCGATCTCTAAATAACTCTTGTTATTCAAGCTGCCTCCACTTTATTAAATAAGATTCTGATACGTTCAATTCCGTCGTAATCTCTTATTAAATTCACTATCTCTTTTGGAACTAAAGTCGTCCAGTTCTTGTTATCCTTACTAATTAACTTTCTAACACTAGATGCGTTATACTTTTTCTTAAAAATTCCTATTTTTTCACCTACAATATATCCTTCATTCTGAAAAAGTTGACGAACCCAATCACTATTAGAAAATAGAGTATCAAAACTTCCAACAATAGAAGTAACATGATTTACCCACTTACTTGCATTGAAAATATCGGGTATGGGATATATCTTAAACCTTTGTGAGGGTATACCTCTTTTGTTTAACGCAGAGGTTATAAAATTGACTCTCTCCTCATATGTAAAAGGGTTGATTTTTGATTTAGAATTTTGAGAACTCCCTACTCCAATTTTAATGATGTTATATGTTTTTAAAATCTTGTTAAGCATGTAAATATGACCGTGATGGAGTGGTTGAAATCTCCCGAGGAATAAAGCAGTATCTTTTTTTGATGATATCTTCCTATTCTTGCTAGGATTTATCCCAAGAATTTCGTCTAAGCTCATTAAAAGCAGTTTACTCCAAACTTCTTTAGGATAATCTATTGATTTTTCGTTCTTTAAGAGAGTTGATAATTCAGATTTAGTATAAAAACGACTATCTCCAACTGCTAATTCATCTGGATTAGGTTTCAATTCTACGTCGTGATTAATTAATCCTAAGAACACATAAGCAATTTCAGTTGTCCCCTTATCTTCCTCGGAAATTAAATCGTAAAATTTTAATTTTTTAAGGCGTTTTGGAGATATTCCAAACTCTTCTGCTAATTCTCTTTTTGCTTCCTCTTGTATATCAGGCAAATTTAGATTTTTTTTGTATATAACATGTCCAGAAGCAGAGTCTGTATAGTAGTCCGGATAGGTTTTTTTCGCCTTACTCCGTTTTTGAACTAGATAATAAATTTGGTTATTAGGAGTTATAGTGATTACAAATAAGCGAATAATAAGATGTGCTATTCCTTTTTTGTGAGCTTCCCCTCTTTGCATAGGAAATACATACTTTTCCATTTGGCCAGAGTGTAAAAATTTTATGCTCTCATTAGAAATGCAAGCTATTACTTCTTCATCCATGCCTTTGTCTCCTATAACTCAATTGTTATAATATCTCCAACTTTTAACCTTAAATCTCCTGCAGCGTTGCCTTGATTTTTCGATATTTCAAGGAATCCGCTCGATCCGACAATAAATAAGAGTGAATTAACAAAAACTTCTTTGAAAAATTTCACAAATTTTCCCCTTATTTTTTGTTCTCTCGTTCTTATTGCTATTTCTGCACCTTCCTTTAAATTAACATAATTTTCTTTTATGTTTGTAATTATGTTACCAAATTCATCAATATATTGAACTGTGCATCTGATCTCATTATCTGAAATTTTTTTGAGCTCGATCGGGAAGTCAATTAGTTTGACAATAGGGAATTTTGAACCAAATTTATCAAAGTTAACACCTTTGGATAAATAAGCTCCAACAGGAGCCATAATGTCTCTTCCGTGGAAGGTTTTTGAGACGGGGATGTTAAAATATTGTTCGTTTTTAATATGAATACATTTAGAAATTTCGCCAGAGTCTAATACACTTGTAAAAATTCCATTATTTGGTCCGATAAAAAAATATCCCGATTTAGTTCTTATTAAAATAATCTCTCGGCTACTACCTACTCCTGGGTCTACTACAATAATAAATATTGTATTTTTGGGGTATAACAAATAAGTAGATTTGATAATATAAGCAGCTTCTATAATTGAGAAAGGAGTTACGTTATGAGCGATGTCAATAATATTCGCTTTAGGATTAATGTTTAGCACAATCCCTTTCATGCTTGCTACATAGTGCTGCCCCCTAGCTCCAAAATCAGTAATCAAACCGATAATATGGTTATCTAATTTATCCATCTTGTTGATGCTTTATTAAAAAGTGTTTAAAAATCGTATTGAAATAAAATTCTTTGTTTTAATGGCGTAAAATTATTTTTTCTTATATCTTTCATCAACTTTAGAGAATTCTTCAAGCGCTTTCGATTTTAACCTGTATTCTTCTTCTTTACTAAAATCGACGAGTTTTTTAGATAGTTCGCTCGCTTTCTTGTAAGATATGTACGCTGAATGAAAATCTTCTCCCCTTAGGAAATTTCTCGCCTCACGCACTAATTTATCTCTTGCTTTTGCCGTGCTTGGAACATCTCCTGAAAAATTAGCCTTCTCTCTTAGCGATTCTGCAATATCTATAATATATAATTCTTTAGCTATTTCAGCAGCCTTCTTAAATAATTTTGATGCTTTCTCGTAATCTAATGTTTTCAAGGCGTTATTCGCATTATTAAAGTTTTCTGTGATTTTGCTGTGTTCTCCTTCTTCTACTTTTTTCAATAAACCTTGGGCTATTTTTCTTTCTTGTTTTCCCCCGCTTAACATCAATTTCGTGACTGCAATGATGCTAGCTTTTAGAGCTTCAGGTTTGAGGATATCAACTAATGGCTCTAAATGTGCTAAGTAGATATCTTTCAATAACGGTTCAAATTGTTCGGGATTCATGGTTAAAATTTTTAATCCTAAAACTTCAACCGCCTCAGCTCCTTCTTTTAAAGCAGAACGAAACTTTTCTGGTTTGTCAGTTTCATTAAATAATAATCCAATGATGACTCCTGAAGCTTTTCGTGCTAATTTTCCTTTAAAATTGTATATATATGAAAAGAGTCTATGTTCTTTTAGTTTTAATAAGGTAAATTCATCCTTTGAGTGATCTAAATTAAGTCTAAGAAACAAATCGTTTGTGATTTCAAATTCAGATTTCCCCTCCTTATTATAATAACCTAATATCTTGTAATCGGCATCTAAAGGAAGTAATACCACAAAACTACCCATCGGCATAATTTTTCAACTCTTTGAATTATTTAATAATAATATAAATCACACGAAATCATAAAAATTAAAAAATTTACTGGTCTCTACTACTGATAATCCTATTCGTCTCTTCTCTTATGGACTGAATTATGTTTAATAGTTGAGCATAATAGAGATTATTAGAAACGGCTTTAGAAGCTTGCTTTATCATATCAATAGCTTTCTTTTCCTCCTCAGTTATAAGTTCAATAGATTTTTTTTCGTACAGTTCTTTTATTTTCGCATTAAAATCGTCTGATATTTCTTGTAGGTTCTCACTTGACTTCATGCGAAATTGTTTTAGGACTTCCACTATTAGTCTGATGTTTTCATTAACAGAAATCGTTTCCTCAGAAAATTGCTGCGACATATTTTGAATTGCAGTACTCATTTGGGTGATCTGAGCAATTGTTCCGTCAAGCGACGTTGTAATTTGATTAATTTTAGTAATCATGTTGTCTAATAATTTTTCAGCCATAACATTCTCAACTCTTAAAAATTTAATCTCTATTATTTTATATTTTTGTTTGGTTTCCTTCTTTCATTTTTTTTACTGAACTAATTGCTTCGGAAAGTAACAAATTAACGGTATCTTGGTTAAGTACTTCTCCTGATAATTTTTCAAACTCTTCCAGATTTGATATTAATGATTCAAGCGAGTCTAACCCTAATCCTTCTTGAATCTTTATCAACTCTCTTTTTGTACCTTCTCCAATATCTCGTAAAACTTCGATATGCTTACCCTTAGTAATTTCTATTTCACCAGAGAATTCTTTTAGTTTTTCATTTAAATTGGAGATTTTCTGCTCAATGTTTTGGTTGAGCCCGTCTAAAGATGTTTTCAATCCTTGTATTGCTTGACCAAGTTGAGCTATTCTTGTGTAAATTGAATTTAATAAATCGGTTAGCATTTCTGCCATTATGCGCACCTATTTCGTTTTAACGAATTTTTTGAAAGTTCTCTTTTTATGATTTTAATTATTAATATAACAGATTACACCAATAAAAAAATTTTTATGTTTTTGTGCTTTTA
>JAHLWV010000208.1 GCA_019057735.1 Promethearchaeota archaeon
CATTATAAGAAGGAATGTTTATAATAAATTAGAATGTTATGAAAAACAAATTAACTATTCTTTACGATACCCTAAATCCATCATCATACCATAAACGATTCCCAAAGCGATTCCATTGAAAATAGAATTTTCATCAAATGATAAATCGGTTCTAGTTATTAACATTGGCATGATTTGCTCGAGAACATATCTCGTTTCAGGTTTTTCGCTATAAGATTTAATTATTGCTTCTCTAAATTCTTTCATAAACGATTCGTGCTCTAATAACATTTTTCGAACATTACTTCTTCCATTAATAACTCCAAAATGACCAAAACCAACCTTGGAGGGAAATAAGTTCTTAAGGTTTCTTAAAGTTGCCATATATTCTTCGTGATTATAATAAGTAGGCATAGATGTTGGCATGGTTATTAATTCTGAAGAGTGGTAAAATGTCCCCACACTTTCTCCGAGTTGTATAAAGTCAATTAAATTATCCTTCACAAAGATAGGACATTGGTGGTCTGGAGTGTGTCCAGGAGTTCTTAAAATACCAAATTTAACTTCTGAACCATTAACCATAAAAGAATCTATAAAATCGAGTTTTTTTGCTTCTGAATTGAAATTAGTACTAGGTTCTATTATTTGAAACGCATTTTCCTCAATAGGTTTCATAGAACCAATTAAGTTCCCATAAGTTCGCTTTCCGCGAGCCAGATGCGCTTCGTAATCATTAAGCAATTCTTTAGTTTTTTGATTTGTAAGGATTTTTACTTCGGGGTTGTAATCCTTTAAAATCTCGTAAAGTTGCCATAGTCCACCGTTATGATCAAAATGGTGATGAGTTGTGGTGAGGTATTTAAACGAAGATAAGTCGATATTCAGCTTTTTTAAAAACCTAATTAATTTCTTCGTGTCTAATGACGACCCACAATCAATCAACACGCTCGAGTCGTCAAATTGAGCAACAAAAACAGAGAGCATCCTGGGCGCACCATAGGCCCGAACATCGATATGGTAAATATAATCGTTAATTTTTCCAGTTTCGATGGTGATGAAGTTTTCTACCATACAAAAAAAAAGAAGAAATAGCATAATAATTATATTGTTTACTGTGATAAGCCTAAATTCTAGGTTTCCAACGAAGTAAGGTAGGTTATTTTATGATAAAAATTATGTAATCGATAAAAAATAAGTAAATAAAGAAGGTATTGGGAAAAATAAATTAAAGCTCTAACTTAGTTCTCCAAAAATTCATTTTTTGTTTTAAATCGTCTTTCTCTGGTTGGCTAAGCACATATGTCTTGCTTTTCAAAGTCGTGCTTGTGTTATGAATGTTCTTTAAAACGCTGTTGTAACCTTTATCCTTGATATATTCACTTTGAAACTTCTCTAGAGCTGAAGAAAGCTCTATACCCATTAATGAGTCTAAACTTTCGAAGATCAAATTGAACTGCTTTGATAATAAAGATTCTCCTACAACAGGTTTTTCGGTAGGTGTTGATTCTTGTAGTGGTGGAGTCATGACTTTTGGAATTTGAACTTGGGGTTTTAACCTTGCTCTTTCTTTCTGTTCTTCTTTTTTGAGTTCTACAGGTGTTTGAAGTTTTGGTGTTGAAATCTCTCTTTCTATGCTTGATTTAATTGAATGCACTACTTCTTTTCTCGAACTCATCCAAGATTCTTCTAAGATGGGAACAAATATTTTGATATGTTCTTCTATTATACTCCCGATCCCTGCAATTTCTGTTATCAATTCTCCCCGCACTTCTGCTTTGGATAAGACGCACACGATTACTTCTTCGTAATCTCTATTAATCCCCCACAAGTTTTGCAGCGCTCTATGTCGATAATCTACATTGTCCATCTTATCTAATTGTTCAATTATGGCAACATGTTCAGGGTTTGAAAAATCTATGTTAGCTGTAATTCTGAAGTTGATTCTTGAAGGGCGTTCCATAATCGCTTTAATATTGATGTCGCTAATTTGAGGTGCCACTAATAAAATTCTCATTTTGGCTTTTGAAATTTCATCGTCTATGTGTGCTTTTGCAGCCTCAGGCGATCTTATGAACCAGATATCTTTCATTGTAATAGATCTTCCTGTTTTTGCTTGTTGCCAGAATTCGTTAGTTACTTTTTCTGACCTTTCGAGTTTACCTAAAATGTCGTCTAAAGTGTTATCTAACGTCGTAACAATTTGATCGTAAAATACATTCTTTAACGTCCCTAAAGACTCAAAAGTGGTTCCAGAGATTCCTTCAATTTTTTCTTCCGCCATCTTCACGGCTTTGTTAAAATTCTCAGTTATATCATCGTATATTTTTTCCTTATCTTCTTGAGCTTTTGAACTCAGACCATCGATATTTTTAAGAGTATCTTTTAAAGACGCTTTTAATTTTGTAATTAGTTCTGAGTCCACACCTTGAGCAACTTTTTTCAATTCATCTGCAAAAGCCACTTGGCTTACGCTCAATTGAACATTTATGTTATCAGAAATATCTTTTATTTTTGCGTTCATTACTTTATCGATTACTTGATCTACAGTTTGTTGGATTACTCCTAAGCGTAATTTTTGTAAATTTTTAGAGACCGTTCCCTTGATATTCTCAAATTCGTTTTTCAAGTCGTTTATTTGTCCTTTAATGATTTGAGACGTTTTGATATTAATTTCTTCAAATTGCTTCTTAAGGTTACCCATTTGACCACCCATAACGGTTTCAGTATATCCTTCAAAGTTTGTTATGTCATCAGTGATTCCTCTAATTTGATCCATAACTGCTAGCGTATCGTCAAATTCTTTCTTTTGTGTACGAATCTGAGTTAACATATTATTTTTTAATTCATTCATTAGTTCTGTGGGAACTGGTTTTGGCTTTACTTCGACCTTTCCTGTTTCAGATTCTAACTTTTGAAAAGATTTTTCTAACTGCATAGGTATGCTCTTTTTAATATCAGAGATGTATTGATGGAATTTTCGTAATTGGCTTACTAATGCCGCATATGGGGGTAAAGCACTATAATGTGGTTGTGCTCCAACAATCTCCTTAAACAATCCCTTCTGAACGAATTTATCCGCCATTTCCTTACACACTGCTTTGGTCTTACCAGTAAGTATTGCGATTTCACCAATACTCACTGCTTCACGACCTGTAATTCTGAAATAAAGTTCAATCTCGTCATCAGTAAGATCGATCTCACTTAAAACTTGCTTTGTGAGTTCTTCTGAATAAGTTACTTCTTCCTTCTGAAGGATTTCTTCGATTTCGAAATTTTCAACTTCTAAATATTGATTAAAATTAACTATTAATTTGTGCGCAGGATCTCCGTGCGTCAATTGCTTGGTTATAGGAAATCTGGTAACTTCTTGATATTCCTTTTTAGTTATTTTAAAAGGAATTTCTTTTAAGCACAATTTACATGTATATGAAACTTCAACTTCGTCCTTTTCTTTAAATAAATACATTCATTATTCATCTCTTTCAATATAATTTCAAATTTAAAAAGTAACTTTTTCTGGAAATGATACTTCTAATAAGTTTAAAGCTTTTTTAGCGATTTCATACGTTATTTTACCTTCTTCATCTTCTTTTCTATAAGCTTCTCTTATCTTGGGAAGTAAATATTCGGGGAAAATGGTTAAAGGTTTAATATCCGTAAGTAAGCAAATCCAACTTCTTTTGTTTTGGTCTTTAATTTCGGTAATTATGTTTAATTTTTTCAAATTGTCAAGCAATATCTCTGTAACGGCGAATTCTGAGAAGATTTTGGGTATTTTATCTAGTGGATAATGGTTTGAACGCATTAGGATGAAGAAATCATATACATCTGGATTTAATAATATGGACGCTAATTTTTGTGTATTCTCGAAAGGTTCTTCATAAGGATCGTAATCATTGAAGAAGTCTAAAGACTTTTGCCTAAACAACGGCAAGAGCTCGTTGTTAGTCTCTTTAAAATGTTTAAGAAGATTTTTGTTTGGAACCCGTGCGAACATTATATCTTTAACTAAAAAGATGTATTCGCCTTGATTAGTTATTACTCCTGTTTTTTTATCTTTCTCTCCTTTTATCCAATCGCGCCTAATTAAATTGAGCTCTAAGAAGGGACGCAATAGAATATCTATATTTGCAGTAGGTTTTAAATTCTCGACGGTAGTCTTTATATCGCTTTTAGCTAGAGGTCGTTCCCTTAGAACTTCCAAAATTTTTATCCTTTCGCTACTATTGTAGATTAATGCTACTTTTTGAAGCTTATCTAATTGGCTTAAGCGTTCAATTTGAAAAATCGTATACTTTAATTCATTTTTAAGACGGATGTTAACATTAGATATTAAATCTAATTGTCTTGTATTTGAAGCTTTAGTTAATTTATCATAAATTGTATCTAATCTTTTAGCCATATCTTTTATTAAGTCTTCAAATAGCTCAATTTCGTCATCTAATTCAAACATCGATATTGTGAGATATTGAGTGCCATCAGCTAACTGCTTGAAGTATGAAAGGACTTGGTAGGGTGTTTCTTTCAAGTGACCAGTATAATAATTACTAAATCCATATTTAGGATTAAAAATGCCTACGGTATGCTGATAAAAATTAGCAAATATATCATTTTCTATGATTAGCCCTGAAAAATTATTTTCATCGAATTTCTTGTTCGAAAAAACTAATTGAATAGGACTAAATTCAGGATTTATCTCTCCAGTAGTCTCATTCTGATTTAGATCAAACTTAAAAGTCAAAATTCCTTGAATCATATTTTTTTTGCCTCTATTTTTATAATACTTGAGTAATTAATTAAAATATCTATAATTAAATCTATAATTAAGTTTTAAGTAATTTGTTTAAATAAATTTAATCAATACTAGATAATAAAAAGAATATTATGAATTTTATTTTTCATATT
>JAHLWV010000209.1 GCA_019057735.1 Promethearchaeota archaeon
ATGGAAATATTAAAAGTTGAAAAACTAGGAATTAATTTCGGTGGTTTAGCCGCACTTAAGGATATTAATTTTTTTGTAAAAGAGGGAGAAATAGTAGGATTAATTGGCCCAAATGGTTCAGGAAAAACAACATTTTTTAATTTAATTACCGGAATATATCAACCTACTAGTGGTAATATATTTTTCCATGGTGAAAATGTCAGTGGCTTACCTTCTAATGAGATTAGCAAAAGAGGTATAGCTAGAACATTTCAGAATACTCGTTTATTTTGGGGTTTGAGTGCGTTAGATAATGTTCTCTTGGGTATGCATCGGTGGGAATCTTATAGTTGGCTTATTTCAATGTTTGGAAGAAATTATACCGAAAGGAAGTTAAAAGAAAATATTGGAGAATCGATTATTCTTTTTAATTATTTTAGTAAGGAATTGGTAGATAAAATGTATCAAAAAGCAAAAGATTTATCTCAAGCAGATAAAAAAAGAGTAGAAATTTGTAGAGCCCTTGCTTCAAGACCTAAGCTTTTGTTGTTAGATGAACCATCGGCAGGAATGAATCCAGAAGAAACCACAGAATTAATGGATGATATAAAGAAAATAAAAATTAAGAAACCAGACTTAAATATTATTTTAATAGAGCATGATATGAGAGTCATAAAAGGAAGTACTCAACGAGTAATAGTTTTTAACCATGGTGTAAAGATTTTTGAAGGGACTTTCGAAAAAGCGTCAAATAATAAAGAAGTAATAGAGGCTTATTTAGGAGGAGAAATTTAAAAAATGCTAAAAATTAATGGTATTACTACCCGCTATGGTACGGTAGAAATTTTAAGAGATGTTTCTCTAAACATTAACGAAGGTGAGATTGTAGCTCTTTTAGGAGCTAATGGAGCTGGCAAAACAACCATTTTAAATACCATTATAGGTTTAATAAGACCTATTCATGGAAATATATATTTGGAAAATAAGCGAATAGATAAAATAAAAACTAGTGAGATTATTAAAGCGGGAATTTCTATGGTTATGGAAAATAGAGGAATATTTCCAGATTTAAATATTTTAGAAAATCTAAGAATAGGTTCTCTTTATGAAAAGGATGAAAAAAGTATAAATAAGACACTAAAAGAAGTTTATGATTTATTTCCAATATTAAAGGAAAGGGAGAATCAATTAGCCGGAACATTAAGCGGTGGTGAACAAGGAATGTTAGCAATCGGTAGAGGAATGATGAGTAAGCCCAAAATAATGCTTCTTGATGAACCATCTTTAGGTCTTGCCCCTATGTTAGTAGATGAAGTATTTAAGGCAATTAAAAGGATAAACAATGAAGGAACTACTATACTATTAGTGGAACAGAATGCTGTTAAGGCACTAAAAATAGCATCTCGGGGTTACGTCTTGCAAAAAGGTCAAATTGTTATAGAAGGACCCGTAAAAGAATTAAAAGAAAACGAAGTAATTAAAAAAGCATACTTAACTATTTAGTAATTTTAACCTGAAAATATGCAAGAGATTAGAAGGAGAATATAATGAACAACCCAAATATTAAGAGTAACGATTATTCACAGACATTATACAAAAAAATTAGTTATTTTTTAACCATAATTGTTACAGAAGTAATTATTTTTTATATGTTTATAAATTTTCTATCCTCAGAAGGAATAGATTATAGATTATTCTTACTTATCCTGCCAATAATTGCATTTTTTGTACTTCGGGGAAACCAAAAAATTACAAATCTCGTAAAAGAATCATATAGCCGGTGTAATTCATTTTCAATTATTTTTATGATCTTGTTGCTTGTTTCTATTCCTTTTTTATTTAAAGATAATGCCTATTTACTTCATATTTGTATTATGAGTGGTCTCTATTTGATTATGGCTTTAGGGCTAAATATTCAATTAGGAAGCACTGGAATGGTAAATTTTGCATTTGCAGCATTTTTTGGTGTAGGTGCATATACTTCGGCTTTGCTGACAGTTAATTCCCACTTTTCATTTTGGCTGGGAATTTTGGCTGCAATAATAATATCTGCACTCTTTGGTTTATTAATAGGTTCATTAACCTTAAAAAGCACAGGTTTTTATTATGCCTTAGTTACTATGGCGTTTCAAATTATCTTTCATTTATTGGTAAATAATTTAAGGTTTACCGGGGGTTCTGGAGGCATTTCAAATATTCCTTTTCCTACAATAGGAGGACATTCTTTTAGTTCTTCATTAAATATATTTGGAATTAATTTACCATTTCAGGCAAATTATTATTACCTTGTGTTAGCTGTAGTTTCATTTTCACTGTATTTAGCGAAAAGATTATATAATTCAAGAACTGGATTGGTATGGAATGCTATTAGAGAAGATGAAATTGCAGCTAAATGTCAAGGAATAAATGTTAATAAAGGAAAATTAGAAGCTTCTGCAATTGGAGCAATTTTTGGGGCAATGGCCGGATCAATTTATGCACACTATATTAGTTTTATCTCTCCAGAAAGTTTTACTTTTCATTTTTCAGTTGTGTTAATTTGTATAGTTATTTTGGGTGGTCTTGATAATATTTTAGGTGTAATAATAGGGGCTTTGCTTTTAACTATTATACCAGAAAAGATTAGATTTTTTGCTGAAGCCAGAATGTTGTTTTATGGCATAATAATTATTGTAGTATTAGTCTTTAAACCACAAGGACTTATTCCAGAGAGAATAAGAAAATATAATTTTTAAATTTTAAAAAAGATAATATTTGATAAATTTCTATATTTGATTGAAAGGAGTTACCCCATGGTTTTAGTTATTAATCAAGTTATTACGGGCTTAATGTTGGGGATTATGTATGCTCTTATTGCTTCTGGTTTTTCTTTATTATTTGGAGTATTAAACGTAGTGCAATTTGCCCATGCAGATGTTTGTTTTTTGGGGGCATTTGTAAGTATGGCAGTCATGACTTTTTTATCAAAAATAGAATTTTTCCCAGCTTGGTTAGTGATTTTTCTTACAATAATTTTTGCAGTGATAATAACGGGTTTAATCGGAACAATAATTGAAAGGATTTGTGTAAAACCTTTTAGAAAATCTCCCGGACTGGTAATTCTTTTAAGTACAGTTGCAGTGGGCTTTATAATTCGAGAGGGGATAAAAATATTTTATCCCTCTGGAGCCAGTCCCAAGCTTTTCCCCTTAAGTTTCCCTCAATGGGCTTTTTCAATAGGAGGGGTAACTATTAGATTCAGTAATATTATGATTATAATAATAGCGGGAATGATTTATTTTCTTTTATCTCTTTTTATTAATAAAACTAAAATAGGTTTACAGATACGAGCTACTTCCCAAAATGTAGAAGCAGCTCAAGTATTTGGCATAGATTTAGATAAAATTTTTATGATGACTTTCTTTTTGGCTTCTACTATAGGAGCAGTGGCAGGTATTTTAAATGGTGTGTATTATAATATAGTCAAATTTGATATGGGTCTAATGGGAGGTATTATTGGATTTTCTGCTGCAGTGATGGGGGGATTGGGGAATATATATGGAGCCATTATTGGTGGGATAATTTTAGGTATGGTAGAATCTTTTACCATGGCTTTTGTTCCCGGAGGTTCACCCTATAAAGAAATATTTGCATTTATCGTGGTTATACTTTTTCTGCTTTTTAAACCTTCCGGGATTCTTGGTAAAAAGGTTATTGAAAAAGTCTAATTAGCAAACAATTTATACTTTTATCCTCGCAGATTATCCAAAATATAGAAATAAAAAGGAGGTGGTATAACAAAAGAAAAGATATCAAGAAAAGTATCATTAAAATAAAAATGGAGGTGTATTTGTATTAAAGAGGTCTGATATTTTTGACTTCTTTAATACTAAAAAAAATGAAAAGTATATTAAAAAATAAGTTATATCTAATATTAGTTTTTTCTTTGATTTTAGCGTTTGTTTTGTGTCAAACAAGTTTAGTTTGGGCTGATGCAAAAAAAGTAGTAAAAATAGGTTTTATTGATCCTTTAACAGGACCTACTGCTGCTATTGGCATAGGAGCAAAGAATAGTGCTGAATTAGCAGTACAGCAGGCAAATGCTTCGGGTGAATTTCCTTATGAGATAAAGTTAGTTGCCGAAGATGATGCTTCAGACCCAGCTACTGGGGTGGCTGCTGCCTTAAAGCTATGTTCGGATTCCGATGTAGTTGCAGTAATCTCTCATTTTAACAGTGCAGTAGCCTTAGCAACAGTGCACACTTTCCACCGATTTGGCGTTGCTCAGGTAATGCCAAGCAGTATACATCCGGATGTTACCCGCGGGAATGATTATAGAGAAGTTTCTCGAATATGTGCAGATAATATAGCTGAGCATAATTTTGGAGTTGACTTAGTAGTAGACAAACTGGGGTATAAAAAATGGTCTAGTATTTATGATACCAGCAGCTACGGGGATAATTGCAACAATAATTTCAAGAAAATTTTAGAAGAAAGAGGAGGGGTTTTATTATCCGAAGATGGAATTAGTGTTGGAACTAAAGATTTTCGTCCCATTTTAAATAAAATTAGGG
Organism: Promethearchaeota archaeon; assembly: GCA_019057735.1. Next base: position 4,533 of record JAHLWV010000209.1, read on the forward strand.
AACTTAAACCGGAAGCAATATATTTTGGTGGTCTTACTACAGAAGCAGCTCTTTGCAAGAGACAAATGCATGAATTGGGAATGGATGATATAGTTTTCTTTGGGGTAACCGGATTAGATTCTGAAACATTTAATGAAATTGCAGGATCTGCTGCCGAAGGTACAATTATTGTAGGGAAATTAGCCTTAGGTGAAGATTCTGATTTCGTGAAAGCTTATAAAGCTGCAGGTTTTAGTGAACCTTATGAAGCTACCGGGCCATATGCTTATGATGCAATAGGAATAATTTTAGAGGCTTTGAAAAAAGTTGGTCCGGATAGAAAAGCAATAGTTGACTATATTGCAGATC
>JAHLWV010000210.1 GCA_019057735.1 Promethearchaeota archaeon
CCCGCTCCTTCCATCGTTGATCTACTTTTTAGAGTTACTCTTACTTCTCGAATTTTTGACATAATTTTTCTCTTCTATTTAGCATTTTTCTTGTTTCTTAAGTTCAAATAACTAAACTCAAGTTATAAAAAGTTTTTATTATGAATCATAAAGTATTATGGAGATTGTCCTTGAAAATATAAAATATAGCTATTAGAAGGTGAAAAAATTAAAAATAGAATCTGTTTTAAGTGTAATAATCTAACTTGTTATCGTTTTCAGTATTCCCTTTTTTTTCTTTTGGCTCTTCAATGTCTTTTTTTGTTGGTCCCTCTTCACCTTCACCCATTTCTGTTTCATCTTTGTCTTTATCTTCCAGAGGAGTTTCTAGTTCAGATTCCTCTTCAGGTTCAGGTTCAGGTTCAGGTTTTGGAGGTGGGGGGATGCGAGAAATGATGACTTTTGTGTATCTCAAAACATCTTTATTCATTTTCCAGCCATCTTGTATAATTTCTAATATCGAATTGTTAGGAAGATCGTCCTTTTCAATTGAACTTAATGCCTCATGGTTAGAATAATCAAAAAGATCGTTAATTTTAACTTCAATAGGTTCTGCTTTATAAAACTTTAAAATACTCATAAATTGGTCATAAAACTGCTTTAAAATAGTATTATTCTCATCATCGCCATCCAGAGCTTTCTTAAAGGAATCGTACAAAGTTAGGAAAGATTTTAGAGTACGTCCGGTATATTCAGCTCTTAAATTCTGACGATTTTTATTCCAACGTTTTTGAGCATTTTCAAATTCAGCTTGGAGTCTCATATGTTTGTTTTTCCAAGAGTCACTTTCTTTTTGATTTTTTATCAGTGTTTCTTTATCTTTCTTGCTAATTTCTTTAAGTTTATTGTATTTAGCAATTATATCAGCAAGATCATGGTATTCTAATATTTTCTGTTCCTCACCCTCTAGAAGTTTAATATCTTGCTCTTCTTCTTTCTCACTAGTGTCGTTTAACTCTCCTTCTTGAGATTCTATAACTCCTTCGGTAGATGATTCCACTTTATTTTTATTGCTCAGTTTTTCTTTTTCCTTTTTTTTTCGAGTCATTTTCACAGATGCTATATGTTCTATACAATTTAGCTAAGATTCGATTACACTTTATTCGCAACAATTGTATATTTTAAAGTGTTAGGGTAATTTTAGTAAATTATAATAAAATAAAATTTTTATCATTTTTCGTGATTTATAGTTCATTATAAGAAAAATTTAATTTTAAAGATTAATTATAATAATAATAGAATATACTCAGAAAAAAAAAGCTTAATTTAATGAGTTTAGTGATGATATATTATGAGCGAGGAAAATAAACCAAAGAGCGAGGAAAAGACTGAAGAGAAGCCTCAAGGACCAAAAAGACGTGAAAGAATCATTGGTATAGATTTGGGAACCAGTAATTCTGCTTGTGCGGTTTTAAGCGGTACTGGACAACCAGAAATAATTCCTGCTGCTGAAGGACGGACTTTAGGGGGCAAAGCGTTTCCATCGTATGTAGCGTTTGACGAGAGTGGTCGAAAAATCGTCGGAGAACCTGCAAGAAGACAAGCAGTTTCTAATCCTGATGGAACAGTTACAGCAATTAAACGAAAGATGGGTTTGTCGTATAAAGCTAAAATAAAAGTTGGAAAGGAATGGAAAGAATTCACACCAGAAGAAATTTCTGCGATGATTCTAAAAAAAATTAAGAACGACGCAAGCGCTTACCTTGGTCAAGAAGTGAAAAAGGCAGTTATTACAGTACCTGCGTACTTTAACGACGCTCAGCGAACCGCCACTAAAAACGCAGGCGAGATCGCTGGCCTTGAAGTGGTACGAATGATTAACGAACCAACCGCAGCGTCCTTAGCTTACGGTCTTGATAAAGACACAAAGGGTAAACTCTTAAAAATATGCGTTTTAGACTTAGGTGGAGGAACATTCGACATCACTATTATGGAGTATGGAGAAGGAGTTGTAGAAGTTATGTCTACTGCTGGTGATACTCAACTAGGGGGGACTGATATGGATGACGCAATAATTGATTGGGTTGTCGATAACTTCAAAAAGAAAGAAGGAATTGATCTTAAGGGAGATAGCAAAGCAATGATCAGAATCAAAGATGCTGGTGAGAAAGCAAAAATCGAACTCTCCACTACATTAAGTACTCAGATTAATTTACCCTATATTACTCAAAAAGATGGAAATCCTGTTCACATAGAAATTGGACTCACTAGAGCAAAATTGGAGCAATTGATAGAACCAACTCTAAAAAGACTGGATCCTATAATGAAGAGAGCAGTAAGCGATTCTAAAATATCTGCTCACGAGATTAACAAAGTAATTTTAGTTGGTGGTCCTACGAGAATGCCTTCAGTTCAGAAGAGGTTTAAGGATTTCTTTGGTAAAGAGCCAGAGCATTCTGTCGATCCTATGGAGTGCGTTGCTATCGGAGCAGCGATTCAAGGTGGCATTATAGCAGGAGATGTTGACGATTTATTGCTACTAGATGTTACTCCATTATCCTTAGGGGTAGAAACATTAGGTGGAGTATTTACAAAATTAATTGAAAGAAATTCTACTATACCCACTGAAAAACAACAGATTTTTAGCACAGCCGCAGACAATCAACCTGCCGTAACCATTAATGTTTTACAAGGAGAACGAGCAATGGCAAAGGACAATATCCCTTTAGGGATGTTTCACCTTACTGGAATACCCCCTGCTCGGCGAGGAATTCCGCAAATCGAAGTTAAATTCTCGATTGACGCTGATGGAATCGTCCACGTCACTGCTAAAGATCTGGGTACTGGTAAAGAGACCGGGATCACAGTTACTGGAGCAAAAGGGCTTACACCAGAAGAAATTGAAGAGAAAGTAAGAAATGCGGAACAATATGAAGAAGAAGACAAAAAAGTTAAAGAATTGATTGAAGCTAAGAATAACGCAGATTCGATGATTTACCAAACAAGGAACTTAATGGAAGAAAACAAAGAAAAAATTGAAGAAAACGAAAAAAATGAGATAGAAGCAGCCCTAAAATCCTTAGAAGAAGACATTAAAACAGACGACCTTCAGAGAATTAAACTTGGAGTCGAAAATTTGCAAAAATCTATGCACAGTTTCTCTCAAAGAATTTACGCACAACAATCCCAAGACCAAGTGTATCAACAAGCGGCTCAACAAGCTCAACAAGCTGCGAGTGGAATGGGAGATATGCCCCCTGGCGGAATGGGCGGAATGCCCCCTGGTGATATGGGTGGTGCTGGTGCCGGTGGAGCGTCTTACAAAAAAGACAAAGATAAAAAAGACAAAGACAAAAAGAAAGTCGTAGACGTAGATTGGGAAGAATCTGACTAAACACATTTTGAACGAGATATAAATAATCTCGATTAAATTTCTTATTCTTATTTTTATGTTTTTTACATTCTTATATATTAAATGTTTAAATAATTCTTTTTAGATAGCCTAATACCTAAAAAGATAAATTTCATAATTAATTTTAATTAATAGTATTTAAGCCGATTGGAGATTTTAGCAAGACAATTAGAACATGAGTAGGAATAATAATAAAAGAGATTACTATAAAATCCTTGAAGTTGAAAAAGATGCGAGCGAGAACGATATTAAACTTGCTTATAGGCGCCTAGCAAGAAAACTCCATCCAGATCTTAATAAGACTGACCCAAAAGCGAAGGAAAAGTTTATTGAACTTCAAGAGGCTTACGAAGTTCTAAGCGATTCTAATAAAAGAAGTAATTACGATCGATTTGGGTTTAGTGGCGTAAACATTGATATGAGTGGTTTTTCTAGGGGTGGAATTCCAGGTATTGACGAATTACTCAGGTCCATCTTTGGAGGTGGTGGATCCATCTTTGGAGGTAATGATTTTGGATTTGGAAGTATTTTTGGTTCCAGAGGTAGATCAAGATCAGCTCCCCGACGAGAAGTTGGCCAAGATATCGAAGGCTATGTAGAAATCACATTTGAAGAGGCTATGTTTGGTACTAAAAAAGATGTGGTAATTCAGAGATATACTCCATGTGATACATGTGAAGGTACTGGAGCAGAAGATCCTTCAAGCATAAAGACATGTCCGCAATGTGAAGGGGCGGGAAGGGTGAGGAAAATGACTCAATCTGGCTTTGGAACAATAATTCGAGAATCTGAATGCTATACTTGTAATGGCACTGGTAAAATTACTAAAAAAAAATGCTCGGTGTGCAATGGAAAAAAAGTAGTTGCCGAAACTAAAACTATTCACATAAATACACCACCCGGCGTAGAAAACGGAGTACACCTTAAAGTCCAAGGAGCGGGGCATATTCCCTCTAGTAGAGCCATTCCGGGTGATCTCTATTTAGGCATAAGAGTTGAAGAAAATGATCAATTTATTCGTCGTGGAAACGATCTCTTTACTCAACTGAGTCTAGATTTTGTTACAGCGATTTTAGGCGGAATTGTGTCCGTTCCTACCTTAGATTATAAGAATAAAATAAAAACTGAGAGAGAGCTGAAGATTCCCCCAGGAACTCAGCATGGTACGGAATTTAGGATTAAGAATAGAGGCGCCACATATCTCAGAGGAAAAGGTAAAGGAGATCAATACATAGTAGTATCTGTGGAAATTCCGAAAAAAGTTACTGAAGAACAGAGAAAACTATTAGAGAAATTCAAAGATTTAAATTAGCTACAACTACTCATTATTAATTTTAATTCTATTTTGATTAGTAAGTGCGAGTTCAATAGCCTTTACTTCAGCTCTGGATTTGATTCTTGTGTTACGCTGTAAATTTTCTAGAATTTTTTTTTCATTGTACCCCATATGAAATAGTTGTTTAAAACTCTTAACTGC
>JAHLWV010000211.1 GCA_019057735.1 Promethearchaeota archaeon
TAATATTTTCTCCTCTAAATATTTAAACTTTGCGCTAGCAGTATTCCGATTTAGAAACCTTTAATAATAATACCATATCTTTAAAAATAAAAATTATATTATTTTAGATAAGAGAATTTACACTTAGAACAAATTTGAATTTATTTTTCTACATAATTAATATAACTACAAAGTAGCCTTGGAGTAGCGTTAAAATGCCTTACAGTATCATAGTTGATTTATCTCATCGAGAAAAAATAGAAGAATTTCCAGAATTTTCAATGGGTGATGATGAGTTTGAGGTCGAATACATAGACAAGAATGAAGGTCCTATTGACTACGATTTACTTGAAGGCTATGATGTTTTATTTATGGGAAATATTCAACATACTAAGGATGGTAAAGACGATAAATTCACCAAAGACGAATTATTAGCAATTAAGCAATATGTCGGAAATGGCGGTGGACTTTTTTTAACTACCGGCGCGGGCGGAGATCGAGACGTTCCAATGAAGGCGGGGTCTATCAGAGTATTATACAAAATAACTGGAGTGCGAAGATATTGGAATGGAACGATACAGGAAGCATCGTCACATTTTTTAGTAAGTAAACAAAATGTGAAAATAAATGACTTGTTTGTCCATCCAATTACACAGGGTATAACTGAAATTCTACTCCCGAACTGTACATTTTTTACAATAACTGAAGAAGATGTTGAAGATATAATAGTGACTTCAGAAAAAGCAGAGTTTAAATATCTTGCTGATGATGAAATGGGAAGTATTGGTACTGTCCCTATCTGTGTTGTTAGCAATTTTTTCAGTGGGAGATGTCTAACTATTGGTTCATCTGATTGGCTTATAGAAGATGAATTTGGCTTAGACGCAGGAGATAACATACCATTTCTATCTAATATTATTAAATGGCTTAGTTTTGATATATAGCGTTATTCTCCCAATTTTTATGCAATTAACCGTAATCAAGACAAAAAAGAGCGAAAACCAAAATGGTTTTTAGAATTCATCGACCAGACTCAGCTTTGGTTTGGAACAATGAAGAGCTTCGCACTCGATTTCTAAGGTATCGTGGTATCATTGATGATAAAGAAATTGCACGGTATTTAATTGCAAAAAGTATAGAATGTGAATTTGATATCAACGATTCAATTAATATCTTAGAGAATTTGTGGATAGAAAAATCTAAGGCGTTTAATCTCTTACTGAATAAATCCACTGAAACTATTGAAAACCGCCAAGTACACAATAAGAATTATATTAGTTTGGTTGAAAATCTAGCAAATAAATATCTTGAAAATTGCTGTTTTTGCGAAAGACGATGTCAAGTTAATCGAGCTGGTGATGAAAAGGGTTTTTGCCTTCTATCTAAAGACTCGTATGTTTCTTCTGCTTTTCTTCATATGGGCGAGGAAGCACCGTTAATCCCGAGTGGCACCATCTTTTTCCAAGGATGCAATTTTGGATGTGTTTTCTGCCAAAACTACGATATTTCTCAAAAGTGGAAAGAGCAAAGAAAAATCGAGGATGTTGCTCAAAAAGTTGATGTAAAACAATTAGCAGCTCTTGCAGACAGATTAGTTGAGAAAGGCGCTATTAACATTAATTATGTAGGAGGAGATCCAATTCCAAATATTCATACCATCGTTGGAAGTTTGCAGTATCAAACATCAAACATTACTCAACTTTGGAATTCAAACTTTTACTTAACAGAAAAATCCCTATCTTTAATCATTGATCTAATCGATTTCTGGTTGCCAGACTGGAAATTTGGAAATAACGAATGCGGTATGAAATACTCTGGTATTGAAAATTACTTCGATGTCATTGCCAGAAATCATAAAAGAATCCATGATGAGGGAAGCGGAGAAATGATAATCCGACACTTAATTATGCCTAATCACATTGAATGTTGTTCTAAACCCATATTGGATTTTGTCGCTAAAGAACTTCCAAAAGCGGTTATGAACCTCATGCAGCAGTTTCATCCCGAGTACAAAGCTTCTCAATATCCTGAAATAAATCGTAAACCTAATTTAGAGGAAATTCAAAAAGTTAGAAAATATGCTGACGAGTTAGGAATCTTGTACGAGCCAGTCTCTTAGTTTTAGAAAAAATAATAAGGAATGATTAATTCTTAAATCCTACTAGCAACAATTTAACTACTTATACTTAATGGTTCTTTCTATGAGTTTAGAAGATGTGAAAGGTTTAGGCAAAAAAAAAGATGTGCTGATCGAAGCGGGTATTGATTCCGTTGAGAAGTTAGCAAACGCAAGTGTGGAAGATTTAACGCAATTAAAAGGCATTGGAAAAGCTACAGCTGAAAAATTCGTGAGTAACGCTAAAGATTTATTAGGTGAACCAAAAGATGCTACTAAGAAAAGTGATGATGCAGTTCCTGATCAACCCTCAGAGGATGTAGAGAAAGCAAAAAAGGAAGCAGAAGAAGCTAAAAAACTGGAAGAAGAAGCTAAAAAGTTAGAAGAGAAGAAAAAGAAGTTAGAAGGCAAAAAGGTTGAAGAAGGCGATTTTGTTTTACTTAAGATGACAGCAAGAACGCAAAAAGGAAAGATTTTTAGAGTTTCTTCTGAAGAAGATGCTAAAAAAGCAGGGATGTACGAGGAGGAAAAAGCTCAACAAGGATACTACACTCCGGAATTTGTAATTATTGGAAAACCAGGATTTTTAAATGAAGGTTTAACTGAAACGATACAAGATATGAACTACTTTCAAAAAAAATCTGTAAAAATCCCCCCTACTAAAGCTTTTGGTAAAAGAGATCCTCAAAAAATTGAAAGAATTGGTATAGCTAAGTTTAGAAAATTAAACGACGGTAAAAATCCTGAATACGGTCAAGACTTTACAAATAAGAAAGGCCAAAGAGGAGTTATTTCGAATATTCTTCAAGGCAAAGTAATTATTGATTACAACCATCCTTTAGCAGGACAATCAATAGATTATAACCTTGAAATAGTAGACAAGATTGACGAGTTCGATGAAAAAATCGATTACTTTCTGATTTCAAAGGGAATTCCTAAGGAAACGGCATCTGAATTTATCGTAAATCTTTTGAAGGACAAAACTCTAGAAATTACCGTTCCCAAAATGCTCTTGTTTCAAAACCTTACGTATCTTAAATTCGGGTTAGCTATGGACTTACAGACTCACATGGGGGATGAAATTGAAGATGTCAAATTCATTGAAATATATGAGAAAATGCCAGCACCGCCAACAGCGGCAGAATCTGTGATGCAAAAAATAGAAGAGTATAACAAAGAACAAGATTCAGAAGAGAATGAATCTAAATAGGAATTAAAATTAATTCCTAATTCTATCATTTATTATTTACCTATATTCAATTCTTTAAAGCTCTGTATTGTTTCAAAATTAAATCACATATTTTTGATGATGGATCCGTATCACATTTCCAATTAGAGAATTCAGGAAAAGTACCCGCATCTACTACGTATAATTTATTTGTATTAGTTTCTCTAACTAGATCAAGATGTCCAAATAGCAGATTATATTTTTCCTTCCATTTAATAAGATATTTTTCTATTTCTTTATCGGATTCGATTAATTCCGTTTCTTGATGTTCATTTGAGAGAGGTCTTTTTTTACATATACAGATTTCATTTTCTATAAAATAAGCTAAATAATGTGTTCCTTTGATAAAATTTTCGAGATAGAGATAATTTTCGGTTGGAACATTAAAATCTTGAAGGGAATTATATACTTTCACACCTTTACTTCCAGAACCATACATAGGTTTTGAAATGAGGGGAAAATTTGACTCTTTAAGTTGACTTTTAAGAGTTTTAAAGGTACCCATAAAAATCTTTGGACATAATAAACCTAGGTTTTTCATAGAAAAATACGATTCAACACGATTTTTATGAATATAACTAATATGAGTGTTTGGGATGACCGGAATCTTATTAGCTTCTAGAAAATAACCTGCATAAAGATAAAGTAAGTGTTTAGATTTTAGTATATATAAATCCCTGTTTAGAAGCATTTCATTAACAATTAAATCATTTGCCGTAAAAATTTTTACTTCATGCCCATTAATTTCAAGATATTTTTGAATCTCCCCAGCGAAATTTCCCTTCCTTTTTGACAAAATTCCTATTTTCATAATTGCCATTCTGCCTAAATTTTAGCTTGTTTTATCAGATAATCTCCTATGATTTTAGGACCATCCTTGATGTAATTGAAATTTGGGGATGCATTTATATCTGTCAAGAAATAATTTCCATCTTTTGATTTTAAGAAATCCATAGAACTTACTTTTAATCCAATTGCTTCAGTAGCAGTATAAGCCATTTCTGTTAATTCGGGAATTTTCTCTATTTTTGTTCTGGATTTCATTTTATCTGGATTTATTAAAACCGGTAATTGCTTGAAGTAAAAGAGGTTATCACCTACAAGATACACTTTATATTCCCATTTACTCTTTATAAATTCTTGATAGTATAGATGTGTGTATTTTGGGTAATTTCCACTTGATTCATCAATAGCGCGAACATCAACTACCCTTAAATATCCCTCTTTTTTCTGAAATTGAGGATTAAATGCATAATTTTTTTGGTCCTTAATATTTTTAATTATGTATTCATTAAAGGGGGGTGGGTGTCCTACTGGATTTAAGGAAAAATTGGGAACTTGAATCCCCGCTTTTCTTAAGACAACGCTATTTAAAAATCGATTGAAAGCAAGAGAGATACCTTTTGATGAATTAATCACTGGAATACTGGTTTCTTTCTCTATTAATTTCACTAAATTTAATACTAAGTCTCCTTTCGCTTTCACAAAAAAAATGTCTTCATCGAAAAAGTAATTCGAGAAAT
>JAHLWV010000212.1 GCA_019057735.1 Promethearchaeota archaeon
TTTCTCTATTTTAATTTTCTATTAATCATGCCCTAAAGAATTTATTAACTTGGAACTATATCTAAAAGTCAATGGTACCTATCTTTATTAATTTAATATTTGAACTGTTTTATTACAACAAGTATCAAGCTTTGTCGTTTTTATGAAGCCTCCCTTGATTCAAAGATAATCATAACCAACTATTCCAAGTGTAGAAACATCGATTCTAGTCTTTACTAATTTGAAATATTCATCTTGGTTTCCAAAAATATGTATCAATAAATTTTTAAACCTCTGCTTTATTCATTAAAAAATAAAGAGTAGTTACGGCTGATAGCCAATTGCATTTAATTGCTCAATCATGTTATAACGTCCAGCGGAACGACTTGCACCAATCTCAATGAAGCCCAGCGCATCTTCAAGAGATGCAATTCCGCCGCTTGCCTTAAGCTTAATCTCATCTCCAAAAGCATCCTTTAAAAGGGTAAGGTCATGAAGGGTTGCTCTACCGGGACCAAATCCAGTGCATGTTTTAATAAATTGTGCACCCGCCTCAACTGCAATTTCACCAGCAATCAGTTTCTGTTCATCGTTTAGGAATCCAGTTTCAATAATCAGTTTAACACCCACATCATAGCCCTTTGCAAGCTCAACCATCTGACATACTTCGTTTTTAACAAAGGTATAATCTTTATCGAAAAACTTGGAGATATTCATAACCATATCAACCTCTTTTACGCCAAAATCCAAGCCTATTTCAGCTTCCTTTAGCTTAACCTCTGTAAAATGATTTCCGCAGGGGAAACCTACCGCAATTTGAGAATTAACTGGAGAATCCTTTAAACGATTTACAACATATTCGATGCAAATCGGAAAAACTGCAACAGCAGCAAAGCTATATTGCAAAGCTTCGTTACAAGTTTTTTCCAGAAGTTCCTTCGTACAGTTAGGAACAAGTGCATTGGAATAATCAATTTTTGAGATAATGTTCTTAAGTTTTACAATGTCCTGTGGATATTTAATTAGTTTCATTTATTATTGTCCTTCTTTATAATTTATAATTAGAGAGGATGTTTAGGTGGAATATGCTTCATTTTCCTTTGAGGAAAGATATCTCCTACCCACGGTACAAAGCGTTTAAAACCCTCAGCATAGATTATATTGTGGTTGTTTGTCCAGGAAGCTGCCTGAGCTGCTCGTTGTAATGCATATTTTTTATAATACTCAACAAGAAACGATTGAGAAGTAAAACATTTTAACGCCTTTACCTTTCTATCGTAAACATCAGTAATATCTATATAGTGATCAATTTGAAATTCGTTGAATTCTGTATAAGGAACTGAGCTTTCAAAAAAGAAAATGTCTGGAAATATATGTGGTTTTATACCAGGTTGATTTCCAGGAACAGTTGCACATGTTACTGCCTTTATTACTGCTCGGGTAGTGGCGGCATGGTCTTCATCGAAAGGATCTTTGTTCCAATGAGTAAGTATAATCTCTGGACGTAATTTCTGAATTTTAAAGGATAATTCTTTAATTCTTTCACGAGTAATAATAAGAGGATAATCATCATAATCCATAAATTCAATGGTTGCACTCATAATATTAACAGCTATTTCAGCCTCACTTCTTCTAATTTTTTTACAATCCTCAACATTAGGATTTGCAGTGGAATTCCAATACTGTGCCGATTCCCCTGTTTCACCATAGGTGAGGTCTATTATATGAACTGTATAACCTTTATTAATATATTTAATTATTGTACCGCCTGCGCGGGAACAAAAATCTGCTGCGTGCGCACTAAAAACTAAAATATTGCTCAAAACATATCCTCCTTAAATAATTAAACAATTGTACTATTATTAAAACAAACTTAAATAAATTTTATATATCTTTTAAATCCATCTTACCCATAAAGAAGGTTGGGGAGAAAAAGAATTACATCCGGTATAGATAGATATATTGCTACTATTAACAAAACCACAAACAGGAACGGAATGCTTTCGATTAAGTAGTCCTGTAATTTGCAGTCTAAAGTGCCGCACACAATGTACATCGCTATCCCCACGGGCGGGGTTAAAATCCCCATAGTTACTACAACACATACAATTACTCCAAATAATACAAGATCTACCCCAATCATATTTACCAAAGGTATAAAGATGGGGGTAAACAAAATAATAACAATAGATCCCTCCATAAACATACCTAACAATATAAGGAAAAGAATAATGATAACCATAACTAACATAGGATTGGTTGTAATTCCTGTAATAAATACTATCATCTTTTGCGGAATTTTTTCCATTGGAATGCCATAACCAAAAATAGCAGACATGGAAATCATGAACATGATTGCACCAATATCCCTAACGGATTCCTTTAGCGTTTTCATAAGAACCTTATAGTTCAGTTCTTTATAAACAAAGAACCCAATTACAAGTGCATATACACAAGCAAATGCACCAACCTCGGTAGGTGTGAACAAGCCAAGGCGTAGACTACCTAAGAGGATAATGGGAAATATTAGAGCCCATATTGTTTCTTTCAAAGAGGAAAAAATCTCTCTAGGTCTTGCTTTTGTTTCTCTTGCTCGTTTAAAGTCTCTTACTCTAGCCATAATTGCAACAGTTAACATCATTACGAACATCATTATGAGACCTGCCACTATACCTGCGGTAAAAAGCCTTCCAATTGAAACCTCACCTACCGTACCGTAGAGAATCATCCCTATACTGGGAGGAATTGTTGATGTTATAAGAGAAGTAAAGCCAATAACAACGGCCGAAAACCCCCTTGGATATCCCTGTTTTTCCATTTCAGGCCCCAAAACCCTTGATTCCATAGCCGCATCAGCATTGGATGAGCCAGAACAACCGCCCATAAAAGTACTCAGTACAACGCTTACCTGCGCCATGCCGCCCTTCATATGGCCTGCAAGTTGCATTGAAAGCTTAATTAAACGGCTGGTAATACCAGATGAATTCATAAGACTTCCAGCAAAAATAAACAATGGAACAGCCAGTAAGGCTACGTTTTGCGTTTGAGAAATAGGAAGTTGAACTATTGTTAAAATTGGAAGTTCTGGGTGCTGTAAAAAAAATACTGTGCCAGAAATAGCAATAGAAAACCCTACAGGCATCCCAATCATCAATAATATTATAAATACAATTACTACAAATACCATTACTACTCTCCTTACTATTTACTATCAGAAGAACAATAAGTCCCGCTGATAAGTGATCGAATTTTGTATTAGTTTCTGCTTTTCCAACTAAGTGAAGCGATTACTCAGTTAGTCTTTCGCATTTATAATGAATTTCTTAAACATTTTAATTGCTGTGGTAATAATCATTAAAAAAGAGCAAACTGGTACACTGAGCGTAACCCATGTGTAACTGAGAGCTGGGATACCCTGAAATGCTCTGGGCCATGTAAAAACAGACAGAATGGCCCCCAGATATATCAGTGCGGAAAGAAAGATAAAAATGATTATGTATATAACTAATTCTAAAGGCTTTTGAAGACTCTTTGGCATCTTGAGAAAAAGAATATCTACATTAATAAATTTATCTTCACGAAAGGCAATATCTGCTCCAAGAAAAGTACTCCATGTAAAGAGCAAAAGTGCAATATCTAATCCCCAGTTAATAGGCATTCCTATGGTCCGCATAGTTGCAGATATAACTATAATAAAAACACTTGACAACAGACAAATAATAGCTAAAACAACCTCAACATTACACATTTGTTTATAAAAATCTTTCATTTTCATGTTTATTAACACCTGCTATACTTGTTTATATCTTCACAGCGTATACAAAAATGGTTGCCATTCTCATTTTTTAAAAAAATAGATGTTAATAAAAACCTAAATAACAACCAAAATCGTATACGCTGCCAAAATCTTAAGAAATTATTTTACAATAGTTTTACCTAATTCAGCATAAACTGCTTCTCTTGCGTCGTTAAGTTTAAGATCATCATAAACAGCTCCTCCTGCCTTCTTGAAAGCATTAACATCGAGATCTTCATGAGGAATATAAATCATACCTTTATCTATCATAAACTGTCTATCTGCATCAGCATTTTTTTGAAGTAGCTCTGAAACTTCTAAGCCAGCTTTATTACATTCGTCAATAAGAATTTTTTGATATTCTTCAGGCAACTTGTTAAACCAGTCAGCACTGCAAACTTGGATATTCAATTGATAAATATGCTGTGTCTCGAGGATGTATTTTGCAACTTCATATACCTTGAGTTTGGCTGCAGCGGCATAAGGGAGTTCACAGCCGTCAACAATCCCAGTTTGAATGCCGTTGTAAAGGTCGACATAAGCGAGTGCAACAGCCTTACAACCAAGAGAATTGACGGTCGCAACCCACACTGGAGCGGGAGCAGTTCTGATCAACATAGGCTTAAACTCAGTTGGATTTTTACCCAGCTTATTGGAGAGAACGTTTCTGTAGCCTTGAACATATGCATAGGAAATAACCTTAATTTTATATTTATCTTCAAGCTTCTGTATCCATCCACCAATAGCCTTAGAATCCAGCAATTTCTTTACTTCGTCCAAGTTCTCAAGGAAGTACGGAGCATAAAGAACTGAGAATTCATTTACATAGTTGCCTAGACGGGCAGGATCTGTTTGCCAGCCTACATTCGAACCCAATCTTATTTGCTCAAGAACATCTTCTTCCTTACCTAGTTGTGCGCTTGGATAAACCTCAATGAGTAAATCACCGTTAGTCTTTTCGGCAACAGCTCTAGCCCATTTTTCATAAGCTATGTGATAAAGATCCTGATTAGTTTGAACATGACCAAATCTTAACAGATAGGTTGCTTTTG
>JAHLWV010000032.1 GCA_019057735.1 Promethearchaeota archaeon
ACTACAGGTTTGCTTTTTATGGGCTTCGCAGGCGGAATATTATTTACGTCTCTCATGTACTACAGTCAAACGTTATCTAAAGAAAGGAGAGGTGCTCTAGCCGGTTTAACTACAGCGGGGCAATTTATTGGAATTGCTTTTGTTACTATAACTTTGGAACCTTTTTTTAATTCTGGTGGGATTTCCTTAGTATATGGAGCAATTTTAGCTATTTCTTTAATTTTAATAATTGTATTAACAATTCTAACTATACTAGCAAAGAAACTTCAATAACTATAGAAAGAAAAAGAAATAAGTGAAATAGAAATGAATTAATATTTTAATTTTTTAGTGGACCTAATTCTTTTATTTGGTTTGTGAATTCTGTAATTAATTCTGAAAACCTTTTACCTTCAGAAGCAGAGACCCATTCTAATCGCACACGATTATCATTTATACCAAGTTGTTTAATAAGAATTTTATGCATTCTTTCAAATCGTTCTTTCGCATATTCATTGCCCGTAATATAATGACAGTCACCGATGTGACATCCACTAATTAACACGCCATCTGCGCCATCCTTAAGAGCTTTTAGAACAAAGGAAGGATCAATTCTCCCCGAGCACATCACGCGAATAACTCTAATGTTTGGAGGATATTGAAACCTTGATACTCCTGCTAAATCAGCTCCCGCATAGCTACACCAATTACAACAAAAAACTAATAAATCTGGTTCAAAATCTTTGGTCTTCTTAAGTTTTTTTTTAGTTTCAGTCATAATTAGGTGCTTCCTCCGCTTTTTACTTTTTCTAGAAGATATGAATCAATCATTGCGTTAATTTGATCGAAGTCGTAGTGTTTGACTGATATAGCGCCCACAGGGCAAGTTGCCGCACAAGTACCACAACCTTTACACAAAGCTGAATTTATTGATGATTTCTTTATAATAATTGATACATCCTCGAAATCTTTCGTAGTTTCTACTAGTTCAATTGCTTTATAAGGACAGACTTCTTCACAATCTCCACAACCAATACATCTGCTTTGAGTGACTTCTGCTACCAATCCAGAAGTAGTTATTTCTCCTGCACTTAGGAATCTGCTTGCCCGACCGGCAGCTCCACTTGCTTGCGATATAGAGTCTTGTATGTTTTTGGGCCATTGTGCAACGCCACAGAGAAATATTCCATCTGTAGCAAAATCTAAGGGTCTCAGTTTAACGTGAGCTTCTAGAAAGAATCCTGTTCTATCTAAAGGTACTTTCAGCATCATTGCTAATTCTTTTAGATTATCTGCAGGAACCATAGGAGTAGCTAAGACGATTAAATCGGTTTCAAAATCCAGATTATCTTGTAAATTAGTATCAAATACTTCTACTTTATATTTTTCAGGTGATTTACCTATGTTTGTTATTTTTGGCATTTGGTCTAAATCGTATCGTAAAAACATTGCGTCTTTTCTTCGATTACGATAATATTCTTCAAATTCCTTTTTAGCCATTTGAAAATCTCTATATAAGACGACAATTTCGAGATTAGGGTTCAGTTCTTTGAGGATATTAATGTTTTTGATTGATGTTCCACAGCACACGTTAGAACAGTAGGTTATACCTTCTTTCTGTCTAGCGCCAGCGCATAAAATGAAAGTAACGCGCTTTAATTTTTCAAGCCATGATTTATCCACATCTTGTAATTTCTGCTCGAGTTCGAGTTGTGTTATTACTTGCTTATTTTTACCGTCATACTGAAATAATCCGTTAGGTTTGAATTCTTGACCGCCTGTAGCAACAATTATCGCTCCAGTTTTTAGCTCTATTATCTCACCCTTAGTGTCATTAATAGAAACATCGTAATTTCCGATATAGCCCAAAACATTATTGATAGTTGACTCAAGATGAACTTCAATATTGTTATGATTTTCCACTTTACCAACTATTTCGTTCAAAAAGATAGAAGCATCCTCTTGGATTGGATAAAGGATGTTTAACTTGTTCAAATTTCCTCCGAGCTTCTTTTCTTTTTCTACGATATAAGTTTTAAACCCTTGATTAGCTAATTCTAAGGACGCTGTCATTCCTGAAATACCTCCACCTATTACTATAGCTGTAGGAATAACTGCGATCTTCTCTTCCTTTTGAGGTTTAATTAAATTAGATTTTGCTATTGCCATCCTGACTAAATCCATGGATTTGTCAGTAGCGGCTTCTTTTTCTGTCATGTGAACCCAAGAACATTGATCTCTTATATTAACCATTTCGAACAAGTATTTATTTAGTCCGGCTTCTTGACAAGTTTCTTGGAATAGGGGTTCGTGAGTTCTTGGAGTACAAGAAGCTACGATAAATCTATTAAGATTATATTCTTGTATTGTTTCTTTAATCATTTCTTGAGAATCAGAACTGCATGAATATAAATTATCTTCGCACCAAACTACATTTGGCAACGTTTTTATGTAATCTCTAACATTGGGGACATCAACGTATTTACCAATGTTGATCCCACAATGACAAACAAGCACACCTATTCGAATTTCATCAGAAGGTTTAACTTCTTTTTCAGGCACATCAAATACTTTTTCCCTTACTTGAGTAAATTTAGAGGAACTAAGTAATGTAGCTACTTGAGACGCTACGCCACTTGCGTCAGCAACAGTTTCCGGAATATCCAAGGGTCCTTGGCAAAAACCAACCAAGAAAACACCTTCCCTCGAAGATAAGGATTTATTGAAATACGACTTCTCTTTAAAAAATTCGTATTTATCCAGCTCGACATCTAAAATATTAGCTAATTTACTTATATCTTTTTTAGGAACCAGAGGGGTTGCTAAAACCACTAGATTTGCTCGAAAATCGTTAAACTTACCAGTTTTTAAATCCTCGTAATGAATAATCAAATCGTTAGTTTCTGGATCTTCTTCGATAGTGCTTATTTTAGTTTGAAAATACTTGACGCCATATTCATCTTGGGCTCTTTGGGTAAATTCATAAAAGTTTTTACCATACGCTCTTATATCGTGTCTGAAAACAAAGCATTTAGCATTTTCGGAGTGTTCGGCAGTTATAATAGCTTCCTTCGCAGTATACATACAGCACACACTTGAACAGTAAGGAACATTTTCGTGTAAATCTCTTGATCCTGCACACTGAATAAACGCTATATTTTCAGGTTCTTTTTCGTCGCTAAGTCTTAGAACGTGACCTCCAAATGGACCCGATGCACACAATATCCTTTCGTATTCCAGCGCGCTCACTACATTTTGAAATCTATATCCCCATCTTGGAGATAATGCATCTGCAGGCATATCAAAACCAGTGGCTACTACAACAGCGCCTACTTTTATATTGATATCTTGCGGTTTTTGCTCAAAGTCGATTGCTTTTGCTTCGCATACTTTTTGACAAACACCACAAACTCCTTTGGTTAACATTAAACACAACTCTGGATCGATAACATATATCGGAGGGACTGCTTGCGGAAACGGAATATATACTGACTTCCGTTTACCAAGGTTCATTTCGAATACATTAGGTACTTGTATTTTGGGGCATTTTGTTGCGCAATCTCCGCACCCTTTACACTTTTCCTCATCGACATACCTTGGTTTCTTTAAAATTGTAACATCAAAATTGCCAGGTTCTCCTGATATTCCTGTAACTTCGTGATAGGTCATTAATTCGATGTTTGGATTTCTAAACACCTCGACCATCTTCGGGGCAAGGATGCAGAGGCTACAATCGTTTGTTGGAAAAGTCTTGTCAAGTTGTGCCATCCGTCCGCCTATTGAAGGCGTTTTTTCTACGAGATACACTTTAAACCCAAGTTCAGTTAAATCTAAGGAGGTTTGGATGCCTGCAATACCCGCTCCAATGACCAATACGGCTCCTTCCATTATTTTTCCACCTCGCTATTCTTATTAGAATCAATAACTTTAATATGATTTACCAAAAACTCTGAGAAATCTGTTATTTCGATTGAAGAAATGTCTTCGTAATCCTTTTGTAAGCACGAAAGGTGAATTTTACATTTTGGGCAAGAAGTTAACATAATACTGCCCGCAGATTTGGCTTCAAGCATTCTTTTATACCGAAGGGCTTTTGATTTTTCGTTACAATTCATCCAAGAGTTCACGCCACAACATAACGAGTTTGATTTGTTATGTTCCATTTCAGTAAAACTATATCCCAACTTTTTGAATTCCGCAAAAATTTCCCGCGTATTAGCAGTAATGGCGTTATCTTTGGGTAAAAATCTACTTAACCTACATGGATCGTGATAGGTAAACGATATTCCCTCTTCAGACTCATTCTTACCTACAAATTCAATTTTACCTTCTTTCCACATTTCGTAAATATATTCGATTATATGTTTAACTTCAAATTTTTGGTTAAAATCTTCAAATAGTTTTGGATATTCGACTTTGAAAGTTGTATAACATTCGGCACAGGCAGTAACAATAGTTGAGATGCCTGCTTTCTCGAACATTTTAATATTTTTCTTTGCCAATTCGATAAATATTTCTAATTTTCCCTGCCCCCAGTAAACATCATGACCACAGCAGATTTCATCTTTAAATAAAACAATTGGTTCTTTTTCGATTTTCGAAATTATCTGCAATGTACTTAACGCTATAGAATCTATTTTATCAAATTCGTAATTAAAATAAGGAATACACCCAACATAATACAAAATACTGCCTTTATCAGCAATTTTTATGTTTTTAGGTACCCACTCGAGAGATCTATCTGGATTAATATAAGGTTGGCTCATTATTTCTGTGATTGTTGTGTAAACACCTTTATGTGCTATCAACTCATCAACATTCTTTTTCGCTGATTGTCTCATTTTATATCTAGCCATTCTCACTAATTCAGCGAAGTTAATGTTTTCGGGACAATCTTTTAGGCATTGGTTGCAAGTTAAACAATCCCAAAAGGTCTCGCTCTCAAGTACTTTTTCTTCAAAACCTTCTATGATGAGTTGAATAATTCTGCTAGGTGTGTATGTCTGGACTTTGCTTAATTGACAAACACCACTGCAACGAGCACATTGATAACATCTCCTTAAGATATTTCTTAAATCAGGATTGTAAATTTTATCAAGATATTCTGAGGTATCATCTACAACATCTTTTTTCTTGAAATCTTTTTTTGATTCTGTTATAATTTACTCCTCTCTACTCTAAATTCTTTATAAATTGTTGATGGTGGTCCAAATAAGTTAAAATGTAGTATTTCAAACACTTAATTTTGAAAATAATAGATATTTATTATTTTTTCGTTTTATATTTGATAAGCGGATCGGAAAGGTTTTATCCAACTGCGCCATTCGTCCTCCAATAGATGTTTCTCTTTCAACTAAATAAACATTAAATCCGAGTTCAGTTAATTCTATGGAAAATTGAATTCCTACAATACCTTCACCAATAACTAACGCAGACTCTTCCATTATTATGAACACCTTTTTAAGAAATAAAATTTGTAATTACGCTTCTTTAACAATATTGTAAAGATTCTTTTTTAACTAAATAATGGAGATGTAAAATTATTATATAAATATTGTCATGATAAATCTTCGAAAAGTGACAAAAAAAGTGGGTTTCTTTTTGTTTTGCGATATTTTATATCGATATTCTGTTCGATTTGTGAATTTTTTTAAAGAATCGTGATCTAAAAGTGACATTTCGAAATTAGGCAATTTCTTTAAGTTTCAATTTGAACCTCTATTCATAAATATAAGAAGTTAAAATAATTAGAATTAACGATTCCACTATTCTTAAAATTAAAACAGTATTTTAAATAATCTTAAGAGGACCTAATTCTTTAATTTCGTTAGAAAACTCTGTAATTAAATCAGAAAATCGTTTACCCTCAGATGCGCTTACCCATTCAAGCTTAAATCTCTTTTCAAGACTCATCATCTTCAAAACTTTTTGATAGCGCTCAATCCTTTCTTTGGCAAATTGATTCCCTTTTAAGTAGTGGCAATCTCCAATATGGCACCCGGTTACAAGAACACCGTCAACTCCATCTTTAAAGGCTTCTAAAATGAAGGCAGGATCAACTCTACCAGAACACATAACACGCACTATCCTTATAGTAGGGGGATATTGATATCGTGAAACACCCGCCAAATCTGCTCCAGCATAACTACACCAACTACAACAAAAACATAATATTTTAGGTCTAAATCCTATATGTTTTTCTTCATTTTTTGTCTTACTTTTCAAGAGACCTCAAATTTTTTTATATATTTTAAATTTTAATTAAAAGAGCTCTAATCATAGCATTGATTTGTTCAAAACCAAAATGTTTAATTATAATAGCTGAATTTGGACATTGGGCTCCACACGTACCACATCCTTTACAAAGTGCAGAATTTACATAAGATTTTTTTGTGATTAATGTAAAATCTTCAAATTCTATTTCCTTTTCTATTAATTCTATTGCATTAAATTGACACACCTCAGCGCATTTTCCACACCCAATACATACCTCTTCTAAAGCTGTAGCAACTAATCCAGAAGTGATTATTTCTTTAGTAGCTAATATTTTAACAGCTTGTGCTGCCGCACCGTTTGCTTGGGTGATTGATTCGCTAATATTTTTAGGTGAATGCGCCAACCCGCATAAAAATATTCCCTCAGTAGCAAAATCTAAGGGTCTCAGTTTAACATGAGCCTCTAAAAAGAATTTATCCTCATTAAGGGGTACTTTTAGCAATTTTGCTAATTCTTCATTCTCTTCTTTAGGTGCAACTATACCAGTACTTAATACTACTATATCGGGATTAATTTCCAATTCTCCGGAATCAGGTTGATTAACTAAAACTTTCAGTTCTTTATTTTCTATTTTTACTTCAGGAGGTTTTTTTCCATCAAATCTAATGAAAATTACACCCTTCTCTCTAGCTAAATTGTAATATTTTTCTTTAAAACCGTATGTCCTTATATCACGATATAAAATTATAATTTCTGTATTTGGATTGATTTTTTTAACCTTTAAGGCGTTTTTGATAGCCTCAGAGCAACAAATTCTACTACAGTAGGGGTTATCTTCATTTCTAGAACCTATGCACTGAATCATTACTATTGAATTTGTATTCTTTATCTCTTCCGATTCGTTAATGTTCTTTTCAAGATTGGATTGCGTAACAATTCTACTGTCCTTTTCATACATGTATTCTTTTGGTTGATATTCTTTTGCACCTGTAGCTACAATAATTATTCCATGCTCAAGATCAACATTTTCCTTTCCTTTTCCATAAGATATATTTGTGTTAAAATTCCCGATGTATCCAGACATCGAATTGATTTGAGAATTCGTAAAAATATGAATTAAGTTATTATCCTCAACTTTCTTGATTAATTTTATGAGAAATGTTTGGACATCGTCATTTTCAAGAGTTTGATAAATATTTGTAGCAAATCCGCCTAATAAATCTTCTTTTTCTAATAAATATACTTCGAAGCCTTGAGATGCTAAGTTTAAAGCGGCAGTCATTCCTGAGATTCCCCCTCCTATGATTAAACCTTTATCAATTACTTCGAGTTCTTGTTCTTGTAAGGGAACTAATTGTCTTGCTTTAGCAACTGCCATTCTTACTAAATCTTTAGATTTTTCTGTTGCTTCTTCTTTGTTGTGCATATGAACCCATGAGCACTGATCTCTGATATTAGCCATTTCAAATAAATATTTATTTAATCCTACTTCTCTAATTGTTGATTGAAACAACGGTTCGTGAGTTCTGGGAGTGCATGAGGCAACTATAACTCTATTCAATTTGTTATTTTCTATTTTTTCTTTTATGTTAATTTGGGTATCAGCAGAACATGTATATAGGTTATGCTCAGCATAAACAACATCAGGTAGAGTTTTAATATATTCTACTACTCCAGGAACATCAACAACCCCTCCGATATTTAATCCACAATGGCATACAAATACACCAATTCGAGGGGGTTGATCACTTACATCTATTTCCTTAGGAAGTACTTTTTTTGAGATTAAGGTATTTCTTGCTTGAGATAAGAGAGAATTCACACACCCAGCAGCCGAACTTGCTTCAATAACGGTTTCTGGAATATCTTTAGGTCCTGCAAAACATCCACAAACATATACTCCAGGTCTAGAAGTCTCTACAGGATTAAAACTGTTTGTTTTGCAAAATCCATATTCATTTAATTCGATTTTTAATTTATTTGCGATTTCTTTAGCGGTTCGATTAGGTTGAATACCTACAGCAAGGACTACTAGATTAAATATTTCTTCAACAAGCTCTCCATTTTCTTTTTCATAAAGAATCTTAATATCTTTTGATTCAGATATTTCTTTGATTGTAGAGATTCTTCTTCGAATGTACCTTATACCATGTTCATTTCTTGCTCGCTCAATATATTTATCAAAATCTTTACCGTAAGCTCTGATGTCCATTGTAAAAATCGTTGGTTCAACTATATCCATATGTTCTTTTGCAATAACCGCTTCCTTTGTTGTATACATACAACATACAGAAGAACAATATTCAACCCCACATTTTTTATCTCTTGATCCAATACAATGTAAAAACGCGATTTTTCGAGGAATAATACCATCAGATGGGCGTAGTATTAATCCTGCGTGTGGACCGCTAGCACTCAATATACGTTCAAATTGGATACTTGTAACCACATTCAAAAACTTATTATAGCCGAGGTTCACTAATGGAGCGGGTTCAAACTCATCAAATCCAATTGCTAAAATTATAGCACCCACATCAAGGCTAATTTTTTTATCTTTAAGAGTATAATCTATAGCATTAGCCTTACAAACACTCTTACACACTTCACAACCAATGCATTTTTGCTTATTAATTGAAAAAACCAAGGGAACTGCTTGAGGAAACTTTACGGAAATTGCTCCCGTATTTGATAATTTTTCATTAAAAAAGTCAATTGCTTCTATAGGGCATTTTTGAGAACAAACACCGCATCCAGTACATTTATCTTGATCTAAATAAAGTGTTTTTTGAATCACATCAACTTTGAACTTTCCAGCTATACCTTCAACCTTTTCTACAGAAGTGTTTATTAGAATATCAATATTCTCGTGACGACCCGTCTCTACTAGTTTCGGAGCAAGGATACATATTGCACAATCGTTAGTAGGGAAAGTCTTGTCTAATTGAGACATTACTCCTCCAATACTAGTTGTAGATTCCACTAAATAAACTTTAAAACCTGAATCTGCTAAATCTATAGATGCTTGCATTCCAGCGATACCACCACCTACAACTAACACAGCTCCGATTTTTTCCATTATTTTCCCTCCTTTATTGATATAAACGTAGGAACGTCTTCATTTATCTCGTGTAAATCTACTAATCCCCTTTGCCTTAAAGTTACTATATGTTTTAATACTTGATGTGCCTCAATTTCAATCTCTTTAGATATCTCTGGCACAGATTTCCCACTTTGTGAGATATTTTGTAAGATTTTTTGTCTAATAAATTCTTTATTTATGGCATCGTCAAGAATTTCTTCAAATTTGTCTCCAGGAATAATTTCATTATAAATATTGCCTTCATTGACGATTCTTCTTTCACTACCAACTAAAATTCTTAGCCTTGAATCAGAAAGTACAGAATTAACTGCTTTGAAATCATCAGTTATATCATTTCTTAATTTTTCATCTCTTATTGGGTTAGGACCCAAGTTTTCTATATGTTCATTAAATTCGTTTACTAATTGAGCAAATCTATTACCTTCGGCCGCAGAAACCCAATCTAATCTTAAACGTTCAGAATATCCAATAATTTTTAGTAATTTGCTAAGTAAGTTGATTTTCATTTCTGCTTCATAATTTCCACTTATATAATGACAATCTCCAGGATGGCATCCCAAGACCAGAACACCATCAATATTTCTTGAAAGTGCTTCGGCAATAAATAAAGGATCAACTCTACCACTGCACATTACTCTGATAATCCTGATATTTGGAGAATATTGGATTCTACTTACGCCAGCAAGATCTGCACCAGCATATGAACACCAATTGCATAAAAATCCAAGAATTTTTGGTGTAAACTTAGTTATTTTATTCTCCTCCGAAGACTATAATTTCTGATAAAATTTGTTCAAATGTAAAATGATGGACGATTATTGCATTTTCAGGACAACTTGCGCCACAAACCCCACACCCTTTACAAAGTAGTTTATTTATAACCACTTTATCCTCTTCGTTCTTTGATATTGCATTATATGGGCAAAGTTTTATACAAATTTTACACCCTACACATACATCAGAATTTACTTCCGCTGCTAACCCTGAAGCGGTTATTTCTTTTGAGCTTAGAAATCTGCTTGCTCTTCCTGCAGCTCCATTCGCTTGAGTAATTGATTCTTGAATATGTTTAGGCCAATGAGCACAACCACATAAAAATATTCCCTCTGTAGCAAAATCAACTGGTCTTAATTTAGCATGAGCTTCCAGGAAAAAACCATGATGATCTAAAGGTACTTTTAGCATTTTTGCTAATTCTTCTAAATTATCGGAAGGGATCATTGGTGGGGTGATAATAATTAAATCTGTCTCAAAATTAATCTCGTCTTGTAAATTTGTATCAAAAACATTAAATTTATATCTTTCAGGTTTATTGCTCAGTTGAGTTACTTCTGGCGGTTTATCGATATCATATCTTAGAAGTATAGCATTTATTCTTCGATCATAAAAATACGCTTCAAATTCCTTTTTAGCCATTTGAAAATCTCTATAAAGGATAATAACCTCAAGGTCGGGCTTTAATTCCTTTAGGGCATTAACGTTTTTGATCGATGTTATGCAACAAATATTAGAGCAATATGTTATCCCTTCTTTTTGTCTAGCATTAGCACATAAAATAGATGTAACTCGTGAAATTTTATCAAGCCAAGACTTATCTTTACTTTTTAATTTCTGTTCTAATTCAAGTTGAGTTATTACATTTTGATTTTCTTTGGCATATTGATAAAGTCCTTTAGGTTTTAATTCTTGGCCTCCTGTAGCAACAATAATAGTACCAACTTTAAAATCACTTACTTCATCTTTTGAATTAATAATAGATACATCGAAATTACCAACATATCCTTTTATGTCTTTTACTCTAGATTCTAAATACACATTAATTTTATTTGATTCCTTAATTTTTTCAAGTATTCCTTTAAGATAGGCTGAAGCATCTTCTTGAGTTGGATATAAAATGAATAAATCATTCAGTAGCCCTCCTAAAAAATTTTTCTTTTCCACAAGAAAAACTTCAAATCCTTGCTTAGCGATATTTAAAGCAGCAGTCATTCCAGATATGCCTCCGCCAATTATTAATGATTTAGGAATTACTGCCAATTTTAGTTCTTTTTGCGGCTTTAATAACCTGGATTTAGCAACGGCCATTTCAATTAGGTCCTTAGCCTTGTCAGTAGCGAGGTTTTTTTCTGTCATATGAACCCAAGAACATTGATCACGAATATTCGCCATTTCAAAGAGGTATTTATTCAATCCAGCTTCTTGACAAGTTTCTTGAAATAATGCCTCATGTGTTCTGGGGGTACAAGAAGCAACAACAAATCTATTTAAGTTATGTTCTTGAATTACTTCTTTAATTTGCTCTTGAGAATCACTCGAACAAGAATATAAATTATCTTCACAGAATTCTACATTAGGGAGTGACTTAATATGATCTATTACTTCAGAAATTTCGATATATTTTCCTATATTTATACCACAATGACAAATCAATACACCGATTCTAGGTTCGTCTGTTATTTGGACTTCCTTTTCAGGGATTTCAAATACTTTTTCTTCTATTAGAGTATGTTTAACTGAACTTAATAATTCGGCCACTTGCGCAGCGACACCACTAGCATCAGCCACTGCTTCTGGTATGTCCATGGGCCCTTGGCAGAATCCTGCTAAGAATATACCTTCTTTCGATGAAAAGGCTTTATTAAAATGAGACTTTTCTTTAAAAAATTCATAATCATCGCGATCAATTTCTAAGATTTCAGCCAATTCTCTTGATCCTTTTGAAGGAACTAGAGGTGTAGCTAAAACAACTAAATTTGCTCGAAAATCATTAAGCAATCCAGTTTTTAAATTTTCATAATGGATGATCAAATCTTTTGTTTCAGGATCTTCTTTAATTTTACTAATTTTTGTGTGGAAATAATGTACTCCATAATCGTCTTGAGCTCTTTGAGTAAACTCATAGAAATTTTTACCATAAGCTCTAATATCGTGTCTAAATATATAACATTTTGAATTTTCAGCATGTTCTGTTGTAATGATAGCTTCTTTAGCAATATAAGTACAGCATACACTTGAACAATAGGGGACATTTTCGTGTAAATCTCTTGAGCCTGCACATTGAATAAATGCAATTTTTTCAGGTTCTTCTTTATCGCTGGGACGGAGAACATGACCCCCAAATGGTCCAGATGCACATAAAATTCTCTCATACTCTAGCGCATTTACTACATTATCATAATTCATCCCCCATCTTGACGATAGATTGTCCCGAGCCATGTCAAATCCAGTAGCAACGACGATAGCTCCTACTTTTATTCTGATTTCTTGAGGCTTTTGTTCGAAATCTATTGCTTCTGCTGTACAAATTTTTTGGCAAACTCCACACACTCCTTTGTTTAAAAATAAGCACATTTCAGCATCAATTAAATATATAGGAGGGACTGCTTGAGGAAATGGGATGAAAACAGATTTTCTTTTACTTAGATTCATGTCGAAAATATTAGGTACTTCAATTTTAGGGCATTTTGCAGCACAATCACCACATCCTTTACATTTAGTATCATCAATGTATCGAGGTTTTTTAAAAACGGTAACATCAAAATTACCTGACTTTCCAGTAACTTTCTGGACTTCGTGATATGTCATAAGTTTGATATTAGGATTCCTTAATACTTCTACCATTTTAGGTGCCAAAATGCATAAACTGCAATCCAAGGTCGGAAAGGTTTTATCAAGTTGAGCCATTCGACCTCCAATTGAGGGAGTACTTTCTACTAAAAAGACTTTAAAACCTAATTCAGTTAAATCTAACGATGTTTGTATTCCAGCTATCCCCCCACCAATTACTAAAACTGCTCCTTCCATTATCCCTCTTTCACCAAAACATTGTTAGAATCTATTATATTGATCATATTAACTAAAAATTCTGAGAAATCTAAAATTTCAATTGAAGAAATATCTTCATGGTCTTTTTGTAAACAAGTAAAATGGATGCGGCATTTAGGGCAAGATGTAATAAGTTTTGTTCCAGCTGCCTTAGCTTCCAATAAACGTTTGTATCGTAAAGCCTTGGAGCGTTCATTACAATTCATCATTGTACTAACTCCACAGCATAAAGAATTTTCTTTACTATGCTCCATTTCCTTGAACTCATAACCTATTATTTTTAAATTATTAAAAATTTCTCGAACTTTTTCAACTATGAGATTATCTTTTGGTAAAAACCTACTTAGCCTACAAGGATCGTGGTAAGTAAAAGGAATAATTTCTTTAAGATCATTAGGCTTTTTAAATTCAATTATTCCTTGCTTCCATTTATCATAGATATATTCAATAATGTGCTTAACTTCAAATTTCTCGTTAAAATCTTCAAATAAGTTTTGATAATCAACTTTAAACGTCCTATAGCATTCGGCACAAGCGGTAATTATGGTAGATATTCCAGCTTTTTCAAATTTTTTTATGTTTTTCTTAGCTAATTCAATAAAAACTTCAAATTTTCCTTGGCCCCAATATAGATCGTGGCCACAACAAGTTTCCTCCTTGAGTACGACTATTGGAGTATCCTCTATTCTACAAATCATTTGTAAAGTATTTGGAGCGATTGAATCTAAATTTTCAAATTCAACATTAAGAAATGGTAGACATCCTACATAGTATAAGATACTCCCATGATCCGAAATTTTACAACCTTTAGGAATCCAATCTAGGGGTCTATTAATCTTAATTTCATCTTTGCTCATTAATTCAGCTATTGTGGGAAAAATACCTTTATGAGCAATACCACGGTCAAGATGATGAAAATTTTCTAATCGCATTTTATATCTAGCATTACGCACGATATCAGCAAAATTAATATCTTTAGGACACATTTGAAGACAACTATTACAAGTCAAACAATCCCATAATATTCCACTTTTAATTACTTTTTCTTCGAAACCTTCTAATATCAATTGGATTATCCTACTGGGAGTATATTTTTGCACCTTACTTAATTGACACACACCACTACAACGAGCACATTGATAGCATGTCCTAAGCAGAGTTCTCAAATCGGGGTTGTAAATTTTATCCAGATATTCTGAGGTGTCATCTAAGACATCTTCTTTTTTAGAACCTTTTTTTGATTCTGTTATAATTTACTCCTCTCTACTATAAATTCTTCATAAATTCTTCTTTTCTTTTTATTTTTGATTGAGAAAATTGAGAAATTAACCCAATCATGGCTTTTTTCTTACTTAAATCTAAGTCTGCGAGCTTAATGATTCCAGCATTGAGAACTTGAGAAAAAATTTTCTTTCCTTTTTCAGTTCGAGTAATAACCGTAGTATACTTATCAGCAGAACCTAATCCCCCAAATGAAATGTCGGCGTAAATATTAGTGAAATCATTACAAGCGTTACAAGCTGGACGCATATAATTCTTCAGATGATTAAATGGAATATGAATTATTTTTTCCCCATTTCCATCATTTTTTAATTTCAAAATAACATCTTCTTTAATATTAATTTTTTTAATATCAGAAAATTTGATGTTAAAATCCTTCTCAAACTTCTCTATCTGCGATTTTTCAAAAGAGAAGTTCTCATAACAAAACAAACCAAAACATATCTCAATATTTTCAGAAGGAGTCACTCCTAAATCTTGCATACATCTGATCGTATATAATTGGCAAGGAGTACCCACTACTGCTAATTTTTTGAATTTAT
>JAHLWV010000213.1 GCA_019057735.1 Promethearchaeota archaeon
TTGCCATTCTTCACTAAAAACACCTTATTAATTTTAATTTTTAGAATCTTATCAAACAAGTATTTTTTAATAATTAAATAGTAAAAATTCAAATAAACTAAAATACATATTATATAATAAAAATTTGAAAATCTAATTTAAAATATTTGATAGTGAAAAAATTATGCCTAGAAAACCAAGAAAAGAACCAACGAGAACGGCTAATCCCTTAGACGAGTATTCAACCTGGGATTTACGCATTGCTAAAGCGATTTATTACTCAATTATAGTTTCTTCAGCAACCACGATTTTAGGTATTTGGTTAACGATTATTGGATGGTTAATAGAATCGGGTAGATGGGAAGTAGTAGCAAGTTTGGGTCCTGGTGCGGGCGCTTTAATTATCGTGGGGATTATCGTATTACATATGTTTTTGCTCGTCCTATTTTATACTTTATTTCGAGGAGGTATACTTAGATTATGCCAGAGACTCTTTAAGGATAGAATATTAGCCAAGAAGTACGAAGACTACACAACGCTAAGACTTTTAATAGCAGTAACACTAATTAGTGTTTATATATTTCTCATAACATTATTTGTTGTAATAGTTCCTTCATTTTTCTTAGAATTAGTTGCGGCCTTTTGGACATATGTTATAGAACATTTCAATCCTGGAGAATGGGTTTTGTTTGTCGGTTTAATGTTATTTGTTATTGTGATGCTTGTGTATTTGGGATTTGCTATTTGGAACCATGGAGTCTTTATCGTGCTCAAACGCGTTAAAAGAATAGAAGAAGAAGAAGAAATCGAAGAAGAGATTAGAAGAGAAGAGTTAAAAGGGGAAGACGACGAAAGTCTTCAAAAAGTCTACGAGAAACAAACTGGAAAAAAAGCAATTTATCGAGGAAAGGAAACTAGAGCGTACAAGTCTTGGAAACGCAAAATGTTGAGCTAAACTTAAAATATGTAAAAAAAAAAAGATACTTTCCTATTTTTTTTTCTTAATTTTTTATTATTTATTTAGTAAGTATTAAATTGTAGACCTTCTTGTAAAAGACTTTTTAAAAAAAATTAGAAAAAATAAAAAAGTTTATTATTATATAAAATTTACCTTCTCATCATTCTGGGGTTGCGGAAAAGGTCAAGCTCACTTTTGGGCATCTTGTAATCTGTAGTACCTGTTGATTTCATCTTTTTAAACAATCTTTTAACTATTTTTTTAGCGTCGTTCATAAAGTTACAAGCCAAGCCAAAAAGTATCATGTAGCGAACAAAAGTTCTGTCTTTTGCGTAATCTTCATCGTAGATTTCAATAATTGATTCTTTCTGTATTGGATGACCATCTATTCTTGCAATGATTTTTTTTCCGATTAAAAATTTATAGTTCCTCCCGGGACCGATAACTCCTCTTGCTAAAACCATTTGTAGCTTATCGCCTTTTTCTTCGGGAAGGAGGGGGAATGTCCAACGTGAACCGATGAATCGCCATCCTCTTACGAATCGAATTAAATATCTTACTCCTGGGATTTGAGCGTAAAAAACTGGTGCGGCGTGCTTAATTTCGTAACTCTGAATTAGAGAATGAGCTATGCTTAACTCAATGCCCCCTTTAAAGTTACCACCTTTAGCCCTCGAATCCATAGTCTCTTCCATAATTGTAAAGTAACGGCATATAAGTCTCTTCTCCTCTAACGGGCTATCTTCCCATTGCTCTTTATTAAAAGCAATGATATTTTTCTTTTGACCGTCTATTTCAATTACGCCCTCGATATCGAAGCTTTTAGAGAACCATCGCGTTTTTGCAGTGTATTTGAGCTGTTGATGTATCCCCAATTCCTCGTCGTGCAAACGAGTTCTCCAAAAATTGACTTTTATCTTTTTATAAACAATTTTTTTGGTGGATTTTTGAACAGGTTCACCTTTTTTGGGTTTGGTTGCTTTCTTCTTCGTAGGAGCAGCCCTTGCCTTCGCTCTTTCCTTTACTGTTTTATTATCTTCTTCAGGATCATTTTCCATACTTAATCACTAAAATAAAATTATTTTGTTCTTGTAATAAAATTAAATTTCATAGATAGCTTTTAATTTTTTCTTAAGAATTTTATTAGTTATACAAATATTGTTTGAAGTTAATAATTTTATCGTTTTAAGTTAACAATTTTTAAGCAAGATATAAGTTAAGAAAAGAGAAAAGATATGACATTACAATTAAATAAATACTAATTTAAAGCTTAATTTCACAAGACTCCGAATCACAAAACTTACTTCCTATTGCTCTGTCTTTTGTTTTATCCAAATCTAAAGGTTTAAGTTTTGAAACCATTTCCTCGAATTTTTCTTTTGTGATTGATTCGTAAGGAGCTTGTTTGTAGCCGTGTTCTTTAATCGGTAAAAAACTTACGCTTTTTAGCTTATCTTCAAAGCATTCCAACACGTGTTTAATCTGGTTTGCCTCGTCTTGCTTAAACGTAATCGTAATTGATACCTGGTTGTCGGACCAATATTTTTGATAGTCTGCGGCGTTTTCCGCTTGTTCCCATATAGAAACATCGTCCTTGGAACGCTCAAATAATTGTTCATGGACGGGAAATTCGACTACAATAGTATTAGGAGAATAAGAATCGTCTTCTATGTAATAACCGGCGTTTTTAATGGGTTCTATTAAATCAGAATTCTTCGAAATGCGAATTCTTCTAATATAATATTCTGAATGAGGGTAATGAATTCCTGGAGGGACTCCCGGAAGTAAGCTTACGGTTCCGCTCGGTTTAACCGTAGTAATTTTTATCGATTTTGGGATGCACAACCAATCGGAATAATCCTCGTCCAATTCTCTTATATATTTATAGCCTTTGTTGCACCAGTCTAACATAGTCCTTCTCCCATGTTTCACAAAAGCTTCAATTATTCCCGTTTGTGAGATTCCCATTCGCCTATTCTTAAGCATCACTGCGTTAGTTTCTTGCCAATGCGTATTTACGAGCGTTACTGATTTGGCATATAGATAAGCGGACTTTAGAGTGTCTTGATACTCTTCGTATGAATCGTGCCTTGAAGGGAACGTCTCTACAAGGCATTGGTACGTAAGAACATTACCAAATACACCCATATGGTTTAAGGGCTCAGTAAAACAGTAAACAGATTGAAGGTTGTTTAATTTCTCAACTTTTATAATCTTTTGTTTTCTAGCTCTATCAATCAATCTTCCTTCAGGATGGCGATTATTAACTGCATATCTTGGGCCTATACGAATAGCTTTTTTAATTCTTGTAGGCATTTCTCTACATTCATATGATGGGATATATAAACAAAAGATTGTATAATTTCTAGTTCCAAAATTTGTTTCTTCTCCAGCTTCACCTGCGCTATAAATAGTAGAATGATTAATCCCTACTCTGCGAAGGAGTATTTGAAGATCTCGTATCTTTTCTACATTTCCAAAAATTCTATAGTTATCTGTATTTATTTGATTACATAAATTTCCGTCAGTTTCAATTAATCCAGCTACAAATTCTAATATAGATTCACGATCCCAACTAAAGATAATATTAGGAAGTCCTCGTGATTTATCGTTCAGAAGTAGTGCTAATTCTAAGTCAATAACACTTTTAAGATTCAGTCGGTTATACGGTTCTTTAAGACCTTCTCTTATTTGTTCCTTATACCAAGTTCCTTTAACATCAAGTTCTTTTAATTTTGATTTTTCTCCACAAATACAAACCATGGGATAATTCTTATCAATATATCCATCCCCCGAAAATAATCCATACTCAAATGCATTAGGCTCATAGATACCGCCAAATTCTCTATCAATTTCGAATGGCACAACAAAATCTCCTGATTTTAAATCTATTGTCTCTACTGATCGAAAAATTCTAGCTGTCGATGGTTTGATATGCCATTTATGATCTGGAGTACAATCTAAAAAAGAACCGTCCGATAAATGCACTCGATAGATTTCCTTATCTTTGGCGGCTAGGAATGGAACTACCTTTGACCAACGATCTCCATTCCATACTTTTACTTCTTTATTAACAACCTCTGAAATTTGAGGAGCACTATTCTTGGTCTGAATTCTTGTATCACCTGTTACACAACATAATTCAAAGCTTTCAAGAGTTTGTTCACCACAATTCGCCGTAAAAATCATCTCAAGTTTATTGCTTTCTGAATGAGTCTTTATCTTAGGTAATACAATACCATAATTATGAAAATCATCAACAGTACCATTGTAAACCATATCAATACCAATAAATTTAATAGAAACAACTTTATGATTGTATGTAGATCCACTTACATTTATTATTTTAACCTTTTGCTGTTTATAAGGAATTGTATCCAAAATATCTGTAGTCTGCCATTTTGGCGTTATCATTAGACTATCTCCACTTCTTAATTCTCTAGCTTCTAAAGATGTATTATTCCTTAAAATAAACTTATGATTTCCTGTGCATTTTATTATACTATCATCATCCAATTTTACTTCATATATTTTCTCATTATAACCTGTAATTCTTGGATTTCTCATCATTCTTATTACTGTTAATCCTTTATCATCTTTACAGTACACAGGAATATCGTTTCCTTCTTCTGCCAACTGTTTTATTGCTACAGCATTCCTACCGTCAGCGACAGCAATAAGTGTATCACCTGTTATGCATGGATTTACACCCGCAGCTTTCTTATCTTTATGATCTGGTGGATTTCCCATTCGAGAATATGCTTTTGCGTTTTCTAACCAAAGGATTCCGGGCTCACCATTCACAGAAATCTGATCTGCTACGAACGAATAGTCTAATCCTTTTTTTGCAAATATACTGTTATTGCTCGCCCATCTATGCG
>JAHLWV010000214.1 GCA_019057735.1 Promethearchaeota archaeon
ATGGGAATTAATGATAACGGGAATTTTTTGAACGATAATCTATAAGAAGTAAATTTAAGAAAAATCTATCTGTTTAAATATTAATAAATCATTAAAAGAATGTGTTTACTATGGATTTTTATGAAACTGTTAAGAGAAGACGAAGTTATAGAGTATATAAACCTGATATGCCAGAAGCAGATAAGGTTAATCGAATTTTAGAAGCGGCTAGATTGGCTCCTACTTGGGCAAATATGCAAGGTATGCACTATATTGTTGTTAAAGACCCCGAAACTGTAAAAGGAGTGTGGAAAGCAGTTGGTCAAAGGAAAAAGTTTATTGAGGCTCCCATGTATATCGTAGGTGTAATTTCTGAATCGGGTTCAGGGACTAATGTTAATGGTTTAAAATATTTTCCTTTAGATTGTGGAATCTGTTTTGAACATTTAATTTTAGCAGCAACTGTTGAAGGTTTAGCTACTTGTTGGATTGGATGGTTTAACGAAGGAAAGTTAAAGAAAGTCCTTGAAATACCTGAAGAATTCAGAGTTATAACTTTAACACCATTAGGATATCCTTTTAAAGAAAAAGGAGAAGTTGTGGAACGTAAACCTATCGATGAGATCGTACATTACGACAAATTCTAATTTGACTTGAAAATCTTTCTTTTAGATTTTTAATTTTTTTTTAAAGAAAAAGTAAAATAATTTCATATTTTATTTTATATATGAATATTGTAAGAATAAATGTTAATTCTAACGCGATAGAATTCGAAGAAATAGCTGAGAATTCAAAATACTATTTATTAGGAGCTCGAGGGCTAACTTCACAAATCGTTCACGATGAGGTTCCTCCCAAATGCGATCCACTTGGACCACAAAATAAATTAATTTTGGCAAATGGAATACTTACGGGAAGCCCATTTCCAAATTCTGCGCGCACTTCAATTGGTGCTAAAAGTCCATTGACACACGGTATAAAAGAAGCAAATGTGGGAGGTAGGCCCTCATATATGCTCGCTAAACATGGTATAAGAGCCTTAGTCTTTGAAGATGTATCCTCAGAATTAAAAATACTACTTATTAACGAGAATGAAATTGAGTTATTACCGGGTAATGAATATAAAGGGTTAGGAAACTACGAACTACACCGGAAACTTAGAAGTAAATACGGAGAAAATGTCGGTATTTATTCTATAGGTCCTGCTGGCGAACATAAGATGCCATCAGCGACTGTTGCGGCCAACGACTTAGAAGGCTATCCAAGTAGGCACGCGGCTCGTGGCGGTTTAGGTGCAGTTATGGGTTCTAAAGGTATTAAAGCTATCATAGTTATCCCTTCTAAGGAGTCAAAGGTAAAAGTCCACGATTTAAAGAAGTTTAGAGAAGCTTCCACTCCTTTTGCTAAACAATTGGCAGAAACTAAGAAGGTATTTTCTACCTTTGGAACAGCATTAAATATGAAATTTATGAGTGAAAATCAAGGAATCCCTACGAAAAACTTCCGATTTGGATCTTTCGATAAAATTTCGAATATTAGTGGCGAAAAACTCCATGAACTCGTAATTGCTAGAGGTGGAAAGAAAAATTTGGCTTGTTCTCCTAATTGCGTAATAAAATGCTCTAATTTAATTGTAGACGAGAACGGGAAGCATATAACTTCAAGCCTTGAGTACGAAACGATGTGTTTAAATGGGACAAATTTGCTTATTGATGATTTAGATAGCTTAGCTAAAATTGATCACTTCTGCGATGACATAGGAATCGATACGATCGAATTCGGAGGTACCGTTGGAGTGGCTATGGATTGTGGTAAGATTCCGTGGGGGGATTCTAAGGCAGTTTTTAATATCTTGGATAAAGAAATCCGTGAGAATACTGAAATTGGCAAATTGTACGGGAATGGTGTTAAAAATATTGGAAAGAAGTTAAATGCTCAAAGAATACCCGAAATAAAAGGACAAGGTATACCTGCTTACGATCCAAGAGTTTTTAAGGGAATGGGGTTAACATACGCTACAAGCCCAATGGGTGCTGATCATACAAGTGGAGCAGCCATAGCTGGTAGAGTCCCAAGTCAAACCAAAGATTATGGTGAACTTACTAAAAACGAAGGAAAATTTGATTTGTCGTTTGAATTGCAAGTATACACTACAGTTTTGGATTCGATAGGCTGTTGTTATTTCATAGGGCCAAGCTATGAGAATATGGAGATTGTAGCTGCTGCCATTAACGCGATGTATAACTTGGATTTAACAAGAGAAGAAGTGATTAATATTGGAAAACATATTCTTAAAACCGAACTAGCATTCAACGAGAAAGCAGGAATTACCAAGGATAATAATGACATTCCCGAATTTTTAAAACTAGAACCTTCCGAACCTAGTGGTTTGAAATTTACATTCACTAAAGAAGAATTACAAGATTTTTGGAAGAGATTAGAATAAGAAAAAATATTTTGTACTAGTATTCAAATGTAATTCAACCATCCCTTTTTTTTCATTATTAATTCTGCCGAGATTATTAGAAACAACCCAATAGAAACGGATATAATGAGAACCAACTTAATAATAAATATATGAGAAACAGAAATCCTATCCAACAATATTGGAATATTAATTAAAATATAACTAATACCGCAAATAAAGAAAACTATCTTTTTTTTCTTATAAATTGAGAGCGAAAAGTGCCAACAAATGATAAGTAGTATAATAGAGCTTGAAGTTATAACAGTTGTTAGGGCCAGAAATGTGTTATAAAAAGCAAAGGTTATGGAATTTACAACGACAATTTCTATTAGGAGCAAATATAAGAATCTTCTAGCGTTGTTAACGAAAAATTCTTGTTCTAGTTTTAGGAGGATACTCAAAACAAAAGGTGGGATCGTGATTAATATCAAAGTAATGGATAAGAACGGATGGGTAAGTGTCAAAAATCCTAATAACAAACCTAAAACAAGACTTATTAGAAGTAAAATGGAACCTAAAAGTCTATAGATGCCTTCTTTTTTACCTTTTATACTCATATCGAAACAATATTTTTTTTTTAATTCCAAGAAATTATAAATTTATATAGAAAAAAAAGTATTTTGAATTATTGTAGTAATATTTGAATCTTTATTCAAATTATTCTAAAAATAAGATAATTAAACATAACGAGTTGTAGATATTGAGCGAGTTAAATATTTTAAAAGAGCTAGAAGATATTGTTGGGAAAGAATTTGCATCTAATCGTTCGGAAGATTTGTATATTTATTCCCAAGATCCGGGCGCATCACTTTCTCGACCGGTTGATTTCGTAGTCATGCCAAATACTACTGAACAAGTTCAAAAGATAGTTAAATTAGCAAATCACGAGAAAATAGCTATTGTTCCTATGGGTGGAGGACTTACTTTAAGTGGATTAGTAATTCCTGTAAAAGGAGGCATCGTATTAGATATGAAACGGATGGATCAAATCCTTGAAATAAATCAATTTAGCCGTTATGCACTTATCGAAGCAGGAGTAACTACAGGTCAACTACTTTCGCATTTAAACGAAAAATATCCCGATCTACAACCACCTATTCCAGACGCACCTCCATCTGCTACTGTTGCTGGGAACATGTTAATTCATGGGTCAGGATATTTATCGCAAAGATATGGCGGGCATGGAGCAATGATTAATGGTCTTGAAGTTGTTTTACC
This sequence comes from Promethearchaeota archaeon, assembly GCA_019057735.1. The sequence continues at coordinate 3,665 of JAHLWV010000214.1, forward strand.
TAACGGTGAAATATGCAAATTAGGATCATGTGCGGTTTCAGATTATTGGTTTGATAGAGGACCAATTCCGGATTTTATTGGTTTATTTATTAGTGCTTTTGGGACAATGGGAGTAATAACTAAGCTTTCGATACAATTGTTTCCAAAACCGAAAATGAGAGATATAATTTTTGGATTAATGAATGATCCTAAAGATATACCAAACCTACTCCTAAAAATCACATCGACTGGTTATGCTGAAGATATCCTTCTTGGAATGCAAGATAAACCTGAATGGATGAAAGGATACATTTTCATTATGACTTATATCACGGGTGATTCAGAAGAGGATATGAATCGCCAAATAAAAACTCTTAAACGAATATATCGAAAATCTAACGCTAGATTTATGAAAGCCCCAGAAAAAATGCGAAATCTATACTTAGATAAACCTATATTTGCTGCAGGGGCTGCTGATTTTAGAAAAGGAGGAGGTTTTGAATATGTGGGTGCGTTTATGCCTCTCGAGAAAATTCCCGAAGCATACGAGAAAGGTGCAGAACTAGCACGAAAATATGGTATACCTCCAACATTAGGCTCTCGGTTAATAGGAGGGGTTCATACAGTACTAATGTTTTTTTCATACTCTTTTAATCGAGCTGACCCTAAAGATATGGAAAATGCTAGAAGAGCTCTTCACGAAACCAATAAATTAGCTTTAGAATTAGGAGGAATTCCATGGAAAGCTGAGTTAGAAGGACAAAGATTAACACTTGAAAAAATGGATTCTGGTTATAAAAAATTGCTGAAAACTATTAAAAACACTTTGGATCCAAATAATATTATGAATTCAGGAAATTGGGAGGTACTATAAAAATGGAATTAAACACGGAACAAGATTGGAAAGATATAGTTCATAGATGTTTTAGATGTGGATATTGCAAATTTACTTACGAATTTTCTGATTTTAATTGTCCAAGCTATAAAAAACACCGGTTTGAGACTTATTCTACTGGTGGAAGGTTATGGCTCATTTATGGTTTAATAAGTGGGGAAATCCCATGGAGTCAAGGCGTAGCAAACGTACTTTACGCCTGTTCCACTTGCGGAAACTGTATGGAAAATTGCAGGTTTGACAAATTTAATGATTTTCTGGTAGACATTATTGAAGCTGC
>JAHLWV010000215.1 GCA_019057735.1 Promethearchaeota archaeon
ATCAGTAATTAAATCAATGAATTACTGATGGAATTCGCTTAAAATAAGTTTACAATGAAAGCATAGATAGAATTATAAATCCCCTTTACATATAAGTAGTTAAAAATTAGGTTTTTGTTATGAACGATATTTGGGATTGTTATGCTGATGAAATGAAAAAAGGCGATAACCTTAGAATTATCAATTCAATAACGAAAAATACCTATGAAGATACCGATGGTTTTACCCACTATGTATTTAGTAAAGAAATGTTTGAAAACTCAAGATATTCAATTCCTTTAGACGATTTTAAATTATTTCAAAAATTTATAGAGGGTGGGTCAAGGGAATATCCGTCAGACGGAAACATTCCAACAGATATAGTAGCCGCAGAAGCAAGGATCATTTTAAATGAAATTGTAAAATTATCAAATGATCCTAATGCTCCGTATCATAAGGATGCGGTCGAATCAATGAAAAAAGGAAAATTTGCATTGGTGAGAGGAACGGTGAAATTGTATTTGGGAAAATATACATCTAGAGATTGGAGAAGAAAAAGATTTACGGATGATATTGATCTTTGGATCTACAAGATTGATTTACTCGAACACGTCTTAAAAACGAACGGATGGAAAAAAAATAAAATTACGAAAGAATGGGAGAAAATAGTTTACTGGAAAGATCCATTTTCACTTGCTACCAAGGAACACGTACTTATTGCCTCAAATGACATAAATCAGGGGCTTGATTTTGGAGCAGGAACTTGTCTTGATGGTTCAGAATTAAAAGATATTTTTAAGAAGAAACTGAATAGAGGTCATAATGTTGATCTCAGTGATATTATTAATGTTGCAATGGTATTCAGTAAATCAGAAGGATTCTCTATTGACGAATGGTATGAAAGTTGGCAATCATTTGAGGAGTGCGCGAATACTAGGAGTACTAGAATCATCTCAAATATGATCAGTCTTGTAAGACATTCTTACGCGATCGCTGATTATCTCGAAAGACTTGGTAATATATTAATCCGACTTCACGATTTGATTTTCGATAAAATATATTACCCAGATACTAAAATCGAGAAAATTACTAGAGTATCGGTTCACTGGCAAAAATATTTAAAAATCCACGGACATGACAAAACCAAAGAGTTAATTCACTCGGACATCATCGAACAAGGTAATAAGAAAATCTATTATTCCAAAAACCTTAGACATTTTGGTGAAAATATATTACTACTTTTAAATAGTAAACTTAGGTATGGTAAAGTAGTGTTTGAAATATTTTGTGAAGAACCTATGTTGATTAGTCCTAAAAATTCTGCAAAGGAACTCGAAGGGAAAAGTAATAACGTTTATGGTTTATTTTAATTATATTGAAGTAGAGTAAATAATTTATCTTTGGAATTATAAATATCTCGAGTTTAGAGATCAGTAAAAATCTTATTTAGCATCTATTTGAGTTATTTATTATCAATAAATTAAAATTGATTAGAGGTGTAAACTCATTTTTCTTCTTTTGGGGCTAATTTGAATGTTCTTGAGAAAACTTTTCCAAATTTTTCAGTTGATGCTTCTACTAGCACATTAGAGTAGATGATGTCGTTATTAACGGTTTCTAAAGGATACCCGATTTCTATTGTTTCATATGGAAATAATTCTCTGATTGTGGTTATCCATGGTTTCTTTTCAAAAAGTTCTTCGACAATGACGATTCTAATCTTTATATCTTCCAAGAGATAACCAACAGAATTGGTTATCGAAATATTTAGAACTTTCTCTTTTTCGTTAATCTTTTTTGAGACGCTCATAAATTTTCTAGTTCCTAACGGTTTCGCAACACTTTGTTCTGCTTCCGGTTTTGTTTGAACTTTTGGCTCCGATTGTGCTTTAGAGTCTTTGATGATGAAAACTTTACGTTTTTGAATGTTGTATTGAGAAACTTTCTTAAGCTTTGCTAAAAATAAAACAGCATTTAAGTTGATAGCATTGTAAGGTTCAATTTTTATATACCCCTTCTTCGCTGCGTCTTCAATTATTTCAGCTCCTATACCTGTTCTCGCAAAAGCAGTGTTCTTCTTAGGACCACTACCAACAGAACCAATGGAAATATCTGCATTTTCAGCTGTAAGATCTGTACAGAAATTACAACTCGAAGATTTAAATTTGTCGAGTTGTTTAATTGTGTAGGATTTTACAGGTTCACCATCGTGGTCGTAATATATGTGGAATTTACCCTTGTTTATGTCCATTTTTACTACTTTTGTTAGATCTATCCCCTCTTGTTCGAAAAACGGGTAAAGAGCTTCCGGAGAAAAAGAGTCCATACAAAATAAGCCGATCTTAAGAATGTGAGCTCGCATAAAATACTTTAACATTCCCGCTGGGGAATTTGTCATCTTATTGACAGCATCGATATTGCATGGTGTACCAACAAAAGCAATTGAACGATAACCCTCTCGTATTGCGTCCATTAATGCTTCAACGGTTTGAGAATGACAATAAATGGAGCCGGCAGCTTTAATAGCGTCATCTTTGTTTGTTATGATTTGAGCAACGGGGTGCCATGGATTTTTAGGGTCTTTCATTGAAACGATAGCAGCATCAATTAAATGTTCATCGAATAAATATGATAACAAGGAAGTCACAGTTCCTCCATCTTGGGCTCCAATTACTTCTGGAATATTAGTATTTGCCACATAACCTGTCTTAAATTCTCCCATCAGTTGAATAGGGTCAGTGATAGTTCGGGGACATTGATTGTAACAAATTCCACAACCAGTGCATTTACCTATTAGTTTAGGTTGCCCCGTCAGATGGTCCCATTCGAGCACTGGACAAACTGCGGCGCATGTTCCACACTCAGTACAAATACCTGCCCGCACAATTTCTTTCATTAACATTCCATAGGAGTCTTTTTTCCCCTCTAGTTTCTTTTGAATATAATCAAAAGAATAATCGTATTGAGTAGATTCTGATTCCTGTTCAGTTGGATTTTCCGTCATTTTCTCTAAATCATCAAAAACTTTCTATTAGCCAGATTTAATAATTTGATAATTATGTTATGGTTATGGATTACATATATTAAAATTTACTAAAAAAAGGGATAAGGGTCTTTTTACACATTTAATCGACTGTATCGAGGCCAAGTCGTTCCTCTATCTTATCTTCGATCTTTTTGATCGCATTGCTTGCGTGTATCCTAACTATTCTAGGAAAATCGTTTACTCTTGCGAGTAAGGCACTCAAAGCTGGTTCATCCCCATAAAACTCTAAGAACTTGATTAAACCAATTTTAACTTTAGCGTTTTCTTCTTCGCTTTTTTTTAAAACATCGATTAATGTGGCAATATGCTTGGTTAGCGCTCTTTTAAATTCGACATTATTTTCCTTTATTCGGTACCAATTTCTCTGAAAAATGTTATAGATTGCATCTATAGCTACTTTTTTAATCAACCAATATGAATTGGGATTTTCTAAGATCCCTATTAAATGTGTAACAGGATCAATGTTTCCAATTTTACCTAAAGCTATAATGGCGTTTTTCTTAACATCCAAATTCCTTGTCTTTAGCAATCCCGTTAAAGGGTCGGTAAACTCCTGATTACCAATTTCTCCTAATATAAATGCGATACTTTCCTTAAGCGTTTCACTGTTCGACTCTAAATTAGAAAATAGATAATCGTAATTAGCCCCTTTATTGCTCGAATAAATTTTCTTTACAGCATCCATTATGTAAAACTTCATGTCTATATCGGTGTACTCAAAGGTTATATCCTCCACATTCAAAACATCAAGTAACTCCGGAACAGAAGAAAGATCACCTATTTCTCCTAAGGCTTCAATTGTGGCTATGCTTACTTCGCTATAAATATTATCTAAGCCTGAAATTAACGAATCTACAGCATCCTTTAACTTTAATTTTCCAGCTATTGTGATCGCGTTTTTCCTAACAATAAAATCGTCACTTAATAGTAATTTGATTACATCTTTGTTAATCTCGGGGGTTAGAAGTTTCAATATCAAAGTTGCGGAGTCAATTAACTTTTTATCATCGATTTTTAAGTTTCGGGTAATTTCCTCTAACAACACTGCTTTATTTAGAAGCAAACTGGAAATAACCTCTGGATATTTCACTTTTATATAATCCTTATCTTGAAATGAAATATTTATACTTGAAATTTCATATCCAATTAGTTTGATTATTTCTGATTTATGTTTATTTGAGATGCTCTCGCTTTCTAAATTATCCAGCAGTAAACTAATAAGAATTTCAGGTTCGAGCCCCACTAGTTGGTTCCTGACATATTCTCTGATGGAACTATATTCAGAATCTAATTCGTTTATAAAAATTGTAATTTGGGGGTTATTAAATTTCGTTTTCACTATTGCCTTCAAAGCAGCCAATCTTAGGTCAACATCAGATGATTTCTGTTCTAAAGTCCATTTTAAGGGTTTAAGTGCTTTTTCATTCTTCAGTTTTCCTAAAGCTTCTGCCGCTTCACATTTTATTTCAATATTGAGTTCAGAAATAAGAATGTTTTCCAATGTAAGAAAGCACTCATTATTTAATTTAGGAATAAATTTTATAATCCCGCCAAGAAATTTTATTGCTTTTTTTCTTTTACCGTTATCCTTATCTGTTTCAATAATATCTGTTAGCATCTCAACGGAATTTTCTAATCCATGCTCTTCTCGTTTATCAAATATTTCTTGTGGTGAAAGATTTGAATCTGGCATAGTTAATTAGAAATTCCTATGAATTGTTTTCTACATTAAATTTGATTATTTTAATTATTAGGTCATACGCAAATAAAAATATTTTCAATATAATTT
>JAHLWV010000216.1 GCA_019057735.1 Promethearchaeota archaeon
TAAAAATTTATTCAACCTAATCTGTTTCCTCAATATCATCTGCCGCTCTTCTTTCATGGATTTCTTCCTTAATTTTTTTTATTGTTATCCCTTTAAGTTTAATGAATTGATGAATGAATATACCGGTGGATATAACAATTCCAATTAAGTAAAACACTTGAATAGTCCAGAAAAATGGCTCGATAGATGTAAAGAATACAAGTTTGAAGGTGTAAGCCAAACATGTGATTGTTGTGATCCAAATCGTGGAGATAAGTAAAGCTATTCTTTCATAAAACTTAGGCTCGCCTTTATTAAAAACAATTATTTTTAGCCAAAAGACTACGCAAATAAATGCTATAGGTGTAAAAATAAGGGAACCTATAGCAATTGGGATAAGCAAGTACACTGCAAATTGATTTCTCCAGATATCTAGGACTTCTCCTAATGTCATCTGATCTTGAATTTGAACTTTCGCATACTTTCCTCTCCAGCCAAAGTATCCTTTCTTCATTTTTCTTCCTATTTTTTTTGTTCCTCTCTTCACACGCTTAATTATTCCCGTGTCTACAGCTTCCTGAAATTCTTCTTTAATTAAGGGAATTATATATAATGATAGCATTAAAGAGATAATACCGTAAAGAAATAACAGAAGATCTAACCAATAATGTATACCTGTTTTAGGTAATGCGGGAGGTAAGCTTGAAATTATGCTATAAATAGCATATCCTACGAGAATTCCTGGAACTATCACCTGAATAATTATGAGAACCTGAATGTCTTTTTTACTAAATTTTTCAGTAAAACGATTTAGAATCCACAAAATACCATTTGCAACAGTTAATATCAAACCAAAACCGGAAAGAAGCTTCATTGTCCAAAAGAAAATTAAGAAAGTAAGATTTAGCTCAATAAATCCAAAGATCAATTGAAGAATCATAAAAATAGTAGTTGCAACTAGTCCAATTATATAAAATATGTCAAATTTTTTGAGATCTAGATTCATAAATAAAATAAATTACTTGAGATCTTAAAAATATTCGTGTTTTCAGACTTTAAGTAATATTATTCAAAAAATGCTATTGAAGGGCAGCTTGAAAACTATTCAAAGCTCTTGAGAGACAAGAGTAAGCTGTATCTATAGATTTTAAATATAAAAATATTATCAAAAACAGTTAAAAAAACATTTTTTTTTTAACTTCTAAAAATTTCAGAGAAATTTAAATCTGGTTAATTATCTCTTTCAAAATCTCTTCATTGAAAGATCCAATTGTAATTCCTTTATTAACGATTAATTCCCCATACATTTTAATGTTTTTATTTAAGAGCTTACCATTATTAAAAATTATTAAAGCAGGTACTGCATTGATATTCAATTCTTGAGCTAACTTAGAATTGTCACCAATATCAGTTATTTTTAACTTTATAAAACCTTCATCTCTAATTTGTTCTAATGTTGTAGAGAGTAATTTACAAGACCTACACCATTTAGAACATAAAACAATTATAAATATACCGTCATCAGGACCATCGATTCCAAATTTTTTTAATTCTTCTATATTCAAATAATGTTATCTCCTTTTTTTTAACTTCCAAATTCTTCAATAATGTTATAGATTTTATCAATTAAATCTTCAATATCAATAGTACTTTGTTCCTCTGTTGCCATATTTTTAATTGAAACTTTACTGTTCTCAGCTTCTTTTGGTCCTATTATTAAAACGATTAAAACACCGAGCTCATTAGCTTTTTTTAATTGGTTTTTTAAATTTTTAAACCTGTAATCTATTATGCACGGAAAATCCTCGTCTCTAACCATTTTTGCTAATTTTAACGCGTAACTAGACACATTATCGTTAATAGAGGCAATATAAATAGTATCAGTATAATCCTTTTCTCTAATTTCTTCAGGAATTAAATTATATGTTTTTAAGAATAATGAAAACATTAACACACCCATTCCAAACCCTATTCCTGATATTTTTTCGTCTGAGAATATGGATAACAAGTCGTCGTAACGTCCTCCTCCAAAAATGCTTCTGATGTTATCTTTTCCAGTATCAAATACTTCGAATACAATACCAGTATAATAATCTAGACCTCTAACAACGCTTGAAGAAAATGTACAATATTCTGTTATGTTTGCTTCTGAAAGTAATAAATTAAAATTTACTAATTCAACATAACCGCGAGAATTATAAAACTCTTCAGGGATGTCCTCGAATTTATTTAATAAATCCTCTAAAGATGTAGATTCTTTTAGTTTAAAAATGCCTTGTACAATTGTTTCGTCTTGGAAAGAATCAAGAACAAATTTCTCATATTCTGATTCCTCCATTTTATCAGATTTATCTAAAACCTTATAAACAAGTTGTAACTTGTCTTTAGGTACGTTTAGTATTAGTTCAAACACAGAATCGATAAATCGTCGATTATTATAAAAAATTTGAAATTGATCTGATGTGGCTCCAAATTCTAAAAAGATATCAACTACGGCATTAAATATTTCGAGTTCTGCATAGAGACCATTTTCTCCCAAGATGTCCATGTTAACCTGCTTGAATTCCCTTTTCCGACCTTTCTGGGGTCGCTCGTACCTATAACATGTAGGTACTGAAAACCACCTTATGGGCTTTTTAAGTTCTTGACTTTTTGCCGTGATCATTCGTGCTAACGATGGAGTAAGTTCTGGAATTAGTATTAACTTTTCTCCTTTTTTCTTCTCTACAATGAAGGATTGTTCATTTACTAACTCGTCTGAAGATTTAGCAGCAAAAATCTCAATTGGTTCTAATCTTGGACTTTCAAATTCTTCATAACTATATAGTTCCGCAACATCTCGAATTGTATCAATTATCCAGTTTATTTCCCGTAAATCGGGTGGATAATAATCTTTCATTCCTCTTAGTGGTTTTGTTGAAAATTTCTTAGACATAATATTATTCACTTAAATTAACGCTAGAGTTATTTAAAAAAACGATCATTTACAAATATTTTTTTCGATTTTCTTCGACTAAAACACTCTATTTTTGATTTTTCTGATTAAGAGATTTTGAGAAGAAAATCTATTAAAATAATTGAGCTTAAAATTAATTATGTCAGGTATTGAAATTATTAATCCTGGAACTCCCGTTGCGGGACCTTATAACCCGGGAATAAAAGTAGGTAATTTACTATTTGTCTCTGGTCAAGGTTCGGCTCAGCCTGCAACTGATATTAAAGAACAGACTTTAGCTACGCTAACCAATATAAAAAAAATCGTAGAAGCTGCTAGAGGTAAAATTTCGAACATTGTCAAAACAACCGTATTTTTAAAGAATATTAAAGAATTTGGAGAAATGAACAGCGTTTATAAAAAGTTTTTTAATGACAACGGAGTTTCTGAATCTTATCCCGCGAGGGCAACAGTGGAAGTGTCAAATTTACCTCTTGCTAGTATGTTAATAGAAATAAGTGCGATTGTAGTGTTATAAATTAATTAATTATCTTTTTTTTCCTTTTAAATATTATTTCAAATTTTAGGTTTTATCAAAGCTATTTCTTCATTAACAAAGTCTAAAAAGTAATTTTCATGTATTATCAATTAATTATTAAAGTTGAAAGGTTGAAAATAGATTGATATTATCCACTAGTTATGAGGAATTAAAAGATTTAGTTAAAGATAAAAAATTTCCTATGGTAATCTGCGATCTCGATGCTTTCAATCAGAATTTAGAAAGGGTTGGGAATTATTTAACGAGAGTGAAAAAAAGTTTAAGATTATGCACTAAATCAGTTAGAGTTCCTGAATTGGTAAGTAAAGTTGAAAAAGAAGACTTTGTTAACGGGATATTTACTTATAATTCAGCTGAAGCTTTGTTTTACGCTGAAAATTATAAAATTAAAGATATTTTGTTGGGTTATCCCACGATGTCTAAGGTGGATGTTGATGAATTATGCAAAGCAGCTAGCATAGACGGTGTAAGCATTACAGTTATTGTTGACGATATAAAACAGATAAATTTGTTAGAAGAATTTGCAGTTAAAAATAATGTTGAATTTGATACATTGATTGAAATAGATGTTGCAGACAAATTATTTGGAAGAAATGTTGGCGTTTATAGAAGTCCAATAAGAGAACCCGAAGCAGCAGTGAAGCTGGCACAAATAATAAGTAAAGCAAATAACTTGCATTTTAGAGGAATTATGGGTTACGAAGCTCAAAATGCTAGTATAGGCGATGATAAAGCGTTGTTTAGATTTGCAAAAAAAAGATCTAGGAAACACGTAAATATTTGGCGTCAAAACTTTGTAGATGCCCTTAATAACGCCGGGTTTCAACCTGAAGTTGTTAACGGTGGAGGATCTGGGTGTTTTCAAGAAACTGCTGCCGAATCCTCTATAACCGAAATTGGAATAGGGTCTTTGCTTTTTAAATCGCATATCTTCGATACAATTAATTCTTTGAACGAGTTTTTGCCATCTCTTTTTTTCGTTATTCAAATTGTTAGAAAACCAAAAGAAAATATTGCAACTGCTTTTTCAGGAGGCTATGTAAGTTCTGGAAGCGTAAGAGCATTACCCATCCCTGTCATCCCAAAGAGTATAATAACATCTAAAGACGAAGAGTTCGGAGAAGTGCAAACGCCCTTTACTTTCAACCCGAATCAATTAGATTTAGATCTTGGAGACCCGATATTTTGTAGATTTGGTAAAGCAGGGGAGCCTTTAGAACATTTTAATCAAGTTTATATTTATAAGAACGGTGAAATAATAGACACTTATAAAACCTATAGAGGTTATGGTAAAAGATTTTCTTAAAATATCTTTTTTTAAAAAATAGAA
>JAHLWV010000217.1 GCA_019057735.1 Promethearchaeota archaeon
CCCGCGCCACCTGCTCCAGGAATAGTAAATGCTTGTGTTCCCATTGGAAGCATTGCTCCCTCAGCTTCCCATTCACCTTCTTCTTCGTCCTCTTCTTCACCTAAGGCTTCTGCCCACGTCTTCACTATAGGATGATCCACTTCCTCTAACCACTTCTTTAAGTTGTTAATGTCGGGAACATCTTCTTCAGTTGCGATTTTAGGTAAAAGGTCTTTTGGAAGGAATTCTCCGACTCTATCCTTTACTCCCTTGTTCATCCACACGACAGTTTCAATTCCGGTACTTAATCCTTGCGTTATTGCATCATACTGCTGATATTTTGGTGATACGATGTATTGTATGCTGATACCGTTGAAACCGGGCATTTGTTTACCGCCTCCGGTCTGATTGGCCATTGCACTGAACGGTAGCCCATTAATTGCTACATCGTTATAGTTTCGATCCACAATTCCGTGTCCATTTACTTCAGGAATATAGAAATCAATAGCTTCGAAACAACCGCACGATGTATGAGGGAATTCCATTCCTGAAAATAGATAAATTCTATCAATTTCACCTAATGAGCGCTTTTTTATCATTTCGTTTATTCCTTGGTATTCTCCTGCATCCTTGTTATAACATTCTCCAGGTGGAATTTCGAATAATGGTCCTTTAGGATCAACTTTTGACGCTGCTCTGGCGTCAAACCAATTAATTGAGCCACATAAACTTGTCCGGTCAGGAGTGATACAACACGCGTGAGTGGGAGCAAAAGATTGGCACAAAACGCATCCATAGAACATATCTACATCGTCATCGTGAATTGTTCGAGCTCTTTCGTCTCTTTTGTCGTAGATACCCATCGCAAATTCGTATGGTTTCTCAATTTCTTTCGCTTCAGTATAAAAAGTTATTTGTGCTTTCTCGATTATAGGGAGTTCTGCTTTAAAGAGTCTAATCATAATTGTACCTAACATTTGGAAAGAATTGAAGCCTTTTTCGAAAGCAGCAGTTGAAATGCGCATCCAATTTGTATATCTTTGATTTAAGTGCATAATACCATTAACAAAATTGCAGAATTCGTGAACCCGTCGTTCGAAGACTGCTTCTAGATCTTCTTCAAGCTCTGGTCCGGAAACTTCAACTAAAATTCCGATTGGGTGAGTTGAGCCCTTTTCCATGTCTTTTAGATCAGGACCAAGTATTATTACCTCTCCATCTTTGATTTCCTTAGCAGGTTTCACTCGGACTAATTCAAAATGCTTATCCATTTTGGGACCGCCTAATTCTACATACATTTGCTTAGCCCTGATGCGTTCCCCTTCGTAAACGGGACCCACATCTACAGGCATGTCTGAAAAACTCATTTATTTATTCTCCTCTTAGTATTTTTCCTTTTTTTTTTAATTTTATAAATTTTCAATTAACTTTTCTAAAAAATCTTTCCAATCGTCGTCACTCAAATTTGGAAGGCTAAATCTGGCATTTGGATGTGAAAATTTATCCAACTCAACGAGTCGTAAGTGATTTTGAAAGTTCTTTAATCGACTTAAGGTTTGACTCACGTAATATACGAGATGTCCACCAAAAATAGCCATACGATATTGACCTTCGCCATCAAAACCTTTCCAATCTTTATCAACTAATCTACCGGTTATGTTTATAAGCGACATATCCCATAATTTATCGAGAGGGAGTTTATCTTTAAGATATTTGTAAGTATGACCTGTAGATACGATGTGACAATCTAGTTTCTTAGCAACTTCGATGAAATAGTCGACTACTTTTTTTCCACTAAGCTCCCAAGTTAAAGACTCCGAACCTATGACAAAAATCTTCTTTTTATCGTCCTTTAAGAGATTTGCCATGATCTTAGGATCGTAAACGCTGGTTCCTTGTTCTGGTCCTGGGATATTTGCTTTTTGATACGGTCTTGCCATATTTTCATCAATTTCCTCTGTTAAAGATTTTACATGTAAGTTTTTAAATAATTGCTTTATTTTATTTTATTAACCGTATTTTAAAAAATTTGGTTTTATTTAATTTAACCAATTTAAATGGTGCTAATATTAAATTTAAGGAGAAATTTCTGGCATGTGTGAATTTAAGGTAATAAAGAAAAACGATGGCTCGCAGATATTAGAGGATATTGTAATTTTATCGTATACGGAAAATAATGAATTATTATTCAAAGATATTCTTGGTATGGGCGAGATTTTGAAATCAGCTCTTATAGTTGATGTTAATACGTTGAATCAAACTTGCGTTATTTTGGAGCATCCCCTTATACAAGATTTTGTTGGGATGATAGAGAAAATTAATTCTAAAACCATTTCAAAAGAAGATATTGAAAAGTTTGAGAAGCAACTTGTTAATCTCAAGGAGAGCATTATTTAAGCAGGACACGAGATGGTTCCTTAATCTTTTTAAATTAACGAATCTTCTTATAAGAGCATGGATCCAAGATTTTATGACGATTTTACTGAATTTTATCGCGTAGCATATCCCTTTTTGTTGGAGCATGAAGCAGAAAACAATCTCCCGTTAGCTATTCTTATTTCTCTAAAAAAAAACATAGAAATATATGGAGAAGAGAAGCCTCTTTTATTTTCGCTGACTGATGCTAAAAATATAAAGTTAATAGCCATAAGAACGCCGCCACACGATCTAATAATATCCTACACTGAAGATTTAAGCACAATTGAAGTGCTTACTGAAGAGCTCACAAAGCGGAAAGAAAAATTGCCAGGAGTGCTAAGTTTTAAAGAAGCTGCAGATAAATTTGCCGAGCAATGGTGTGAAAAAAATTCCTTAAATTGTAATTTGTTTCGGAAAGAGAGGGTTTATAAGTTGGTAAAAGTTTCAGAAGAAACCCTTGGACACAGAAAATTTTCCGTTGCACTAAAAGTTCATCAAGAATTAGTGTTTCAATGGGCGGGTGAAATGATGAGGGAGGCATTAATTAATACAACTGAAGACGATATTCAAAGAATGATTGAAATTTTAAGAGAAGAATTTGATCTGGATAAAAGCCGTATGTTTTTACTATTTGATAATAACGAACCCATTTCAATGGCGAGGGAAGCAGGTAAAACTCCGAACGGTGTTTTTGTGAACTTTGTTTATACTCCAATTCCATTAAGAAGAAAGGGATATGCGACTGAATGCGTGGCAAAATTAAGTAACCACCTTTTAGAAGCAGGGAATAAGTATTGCTTTCTATTTACCGATTTGAGTAATCCAACCTCAAATAGCATATATCAAAAGATAGGATATAAACCGGTAATTGATGCAAACCACTATAAATTCTTGGAAAAATGAGTAAAGCTCTTGTTTGAGAAATATAATGTGATTCGAGAATAACATTAAATCTTATATCTCCTTTTAATAAAAAATTATAATAATCCAAGAATTCATAGAGAATAATAGTGAATTCGTTGAAAAAGAAGGACTTAAAGAAATCGCTGAATCTTAAGAAAACTTTTGTTTCTATTAATAATCATTTATATGGGAAATTGAAATATGTTGATACAGACACTCGAGCACGTTCAAAAGAAATAATTAATCTTTTATTGTGTAAATTAGTTGATGAAATAAATAAGTCCCCAGAAGATGAAATGGAGATTTACATAAGAGAAGGAGAGACAGAAGAAGAGCTACTTGAGCGGATTCAAACCTTTTTTCAACTGAATGTTAAGAAGAAATATCCTAATTTAATGGGGGAAAACGAGCAAATAACTTTGAATAAGGATTTGCTATACATTATTGTTAAAGAACTGGGACACATTTCGCTTCTTGAATCATCTAAAGATATTTTAAGCGATGCCTTTGAAATATTTGTAAGTAAAATGTTAAAGGATGAAGGTGGGCAATTCTTTACTCCTCCTAATATCGTAAAATTTATGGTAAATTATTTAGATCCTGAGGAAGACTCAAAAGTATTAGATCCTGCATGTGGACATGGTGGATTTCTTCTTGAAACAAAGGATTTGTTATGGTCCAAGATAGATAACGAGCAGAAAAAAGTAAAAATAATTTCTAACCTACATGGCATAGATAAAGACTTATTCTTAGCAAGAATTTGTAAACTATACCTGGAAATCTTAAGCAGTGGCAAATCTAATGTATTCTGTGAAGATTCATTAGATCCTTTTAGTTATAGGGAACAAGCAAAAAAAATAATAAAAAACAATTATTTTGATTCTATCCTAACTAATCCCCCATTTGGGGCAAAAATTCCGATAAATAATAAAGAAATATTAAATGAATACGAATTCGGGCATATCTGGAAGAATATTGATGGAAATTGGCAAAAGCAAGAGAAGATTGTTAAACAACAACCCCCACAGATATTATTTATTGAGAGATGTGTTCAATTCCTTAAGGATGGTGGAAAGTTGGGAATAGTTTTGCCCGAAGGTATTTTTGGAAACCCCTCAAATAGATATATATGGGATTTTCTTGAATCAAATGGTAAAATTTTAGGAATTATATCATTAGATCAAAATACATTTCAACCCTATACTTGTAATAAAACTTCGATACTATTCTTTCAAAAGCTAAAAGATATTCCAGATGATTATAAGATTGACTTTGCTATAATTAATAATGTAGGGCACGATAAGGACGGTAAAACTCAATACATTTTGAATAAAGACGGAACTAAGAAATTAGATAAGCATAAAAATCCAATAATAAATGATGATTTAATCGATCTCCATTTGAAATTAAAGAATTCAGAAGATTTCAACTACCAGAAGGAGCAAAAACTCTTTAAAATCAATTTTAGCCAGATTAAAAATAATATTTTTATCCC
>JAHLWV010000218.1 GCA_019057735.1 Promethearchaeota archaeon
CACAAGAATAAGATTGACGGGATAAGGGGTTTTGCTCAATATGTTATTCCCAGATTTAGAAATAAGGCAGTCAATGCGGCTATTTTTCAAAAGATATTATCAGTTGCTGAAAAGAAAAAATACTGTTATACAGAGGGTTCTTCCATCAATGAAAATAATCTAAAATCTCGTAGAGTTTTTGAAAATGCCGGGATTAAGCCTTATAGGATTTATCGGGTTTATCAAAAAATATTTTAGTAGAAAATATTAGGAGTATGAGTGTTCCCATTATTCCTTGAATTTCATAAGGAATCGCTGGAAAAAAGAAAGATATACTCCAATTATTTTAAAATCTTTTACATTTAAGAAGAAGGTTCAACCGTTATTGTTCCCGAACGTTTGCCACCTCTGATACAATTCGTTTTTACGGTAATCTGATCTCCCGGTTTCAAAGAAGGTATCGTATAAGAAACCTTTTGCACATTATCTGTTTGCAAAAAAAATATTTGTCTAATAATTTCCTTGTCATTCAAAAAAACCAAGATTTCTTTAGTATAATGATTTTTAGGATTACTGACATTATGATTGACAGTAATATAAAGTACTTTTCCTTCTACTAATAGGGTTACTTTACTGGCTCGATGAGAAAATGCTTGTGCCGGTAACATTAAAAAAAGAATTACTAAAAACAAAACAATAATGCTTTTTCTCATAATATTTATCTCCTCTTTTTTCTTTTATAATTACGAAATATAATTAATCCAAGATGAAAGCAAGCTAATATAAATGCCAATATGGCAGTATAATAATGTAAATTAAGGGAGCTTTGAGTGATTCTGAGAAGAAAGACAATGAAAAGCAATATAAATGCAGCGATTCCCGAGTATATAATGGTTTTATATATATTCGGCATAACCCATACTCCTTATATAAATTTATTTTATTATCTAAAAAGATTATGAATTATTTAATCTATTTTTTACTACATAGAAATAATTATTTTTATAATAAATTTTATCATGTAATAATGATATTTTCAAGTGTAATCTTATTTTGTGTAATCTTATTTTGTTATTTATCATTAAAATAGAAACAAACGCCCATTTTCTTTGCAATCGATTATGCAAAGATACAGAGAGGGGCAAGAGGACAGGTTGATTTGTACCTCCAATCTCGACTGTGTTAAAATGTAAGGACAACGAAGCCCCAAGAGGGAAGTTGGTAAATAGGTGTCCGTCTCTATTTTTCGTAAAAATATGTTTTCCGGAATGATTGAAAAATTGATTGTCAGAGCGATGTCAAAAAGTATTACAAAAAAATGTCTACTGAAATAGAATGATTAAAAATGGCAAAAGAACATAAAACAGTAAAAGAAATGTGGGAAAAATATCTATCTACGATTGGAGAAAACATAAATGATTCCGGTAAAACTTATGAATCCTGGTATTTTTGTAACAATGAAAAAGATGCCCATGAATTGGCTGCACTGGTAAAAAAAGGGGGGGGGAAGAAGAAAGCAACCGCTTCCTTACACTGTCTATATGAAATAGAAAATGAGCCGATACCTAAAGTTGGTGATTATATTATCATTACCAATTGGAAGGGGATAGCCCAATGTATCATACAAATAACGAATATCAATATCATCCCCTTTAAAGAAGTAACGGACGAATTTGCAGCCAAAGAGGGAGAAGGAGACAAAACTTTATCTTTTTGGCAAAAAGTACATAGGAAATTCTTTTCACTGGAATTAAAAGAATATAGTAAAAAATTTTCTGAAGACATGCTTGTGGTTTGCGAAGAATTTTTCAGGTTTGGTTTACATTAATTATTCAAGGCGTCATTCTATTTATTACAGCCTAGACCATCAATTGGTTATGGGCGTGGATATTTTTATTCCTGGGTGTGATTGTATTAATGATTAATTCAATGGTAACAGCGGTTATATGGTAATTTGAAAATCGCTTCTAGTTATCCAGAATAGATTATTATCATTATTTTGCTTCTCTTACGTAAACAATATTTTTTATCATTTTTATCTTAAAAAGAAGGGAATCAATTGTTTTTTATCGAAATCTTACTTGAAGAGTTTATGTTTTTTCTAACTAAATAAAAAACTCTTAAGATAAGGAGGTAAAAAGAAACATCATGTCAAAAATAAAAGTTGACTGTCGTGGAGAAACTTGTCCTATTCCTTTGATAGAAGCCAGAAAGGCAATTCGTAAGGCTTCTCCCGGAGACATTATTGAAATAAAAGGCACGCACCAGGCATCTAAAAAAGAAATACCCATGGCAGTAAAGGCATTAGGTTTAAAGTTGATTGATGTGAAAGAAGAGGGAGGAGAATGGACAATTTTAATTCAAAGATAGGAGGGTTCAAGAGATGGTAGAAAAATTAACCATTGTGGTTCATAGCGGAGATATGGATAAGATTTACAGCGCCTTGATTATTGCGAATGGTGCTCTTTCCATGGGAATGGAAGCATCTCTATACTTTACTTTTTGGGGATTACAACGGTTGCAAAAGGGAGGCCTGGAAAAAGGACCTCTTTCAAAAATGCATATGTTAGGTATAGGAAAATCGATGATTAAGCAGCGCATGAATAAAGTCAATCTAGCATCACTGGAGCGATTAATGCAAGATTTCAAGGAATTGGGTGGAAAGATTATTGCCTGTGACATGACCATGGAAATCATGCGGATAAAAAAAGAAGATTTAAGAGAAGATTTGATTAGTGAATACGGAGCGGTAGGAACTTATATTCAAGAAGCAAGAGAATCTACCATTAATCTTTTCATTTAAGGAGAAATATTTATGTTTGATGAAAAAATGATTTATTTAGACAATGCTTCTGCAACCCGATTGGATGAACGCGTTTTAGAAACAATGCGACCCTATTTTTTTGATACTTATGCGGTAGCTACCTCAGAGTTTGGATATTCTCAGGGGATAGAAGCCAGAGAAGCCTTGCAGAATGCCCGCGAAGTAATTGCTTCAAGACTTAATGCGGGTTCAGAGGAAGTTATCTTTACTTCCGGAAGCACCGAATCAAGTAATATGGCGATTAAGGGTGTTATGATGTCACTTCAAAAGCAAAATAAAAATCACCTGATTATTTCCAAAATTGAAGATTTTCCAATTCTTCACAGTGCAAAAAACCTGGAAAAACAGGGAATAAAAGTGACTTATTTGGATGTGGATAAATATGGTTTTGTTGATTTGGAACAGCTTAAGAATTTAATATTGGAAGAAACGGCCTTAATATCGATTCAGCATGCCAATCAGGAAATTGGGACCATTCAAAACATTGATGCCATAAGTCAAATTTGCAAAGAGAAGAAGATATTATTTCATACTGACGCTACCCATACTTTTACGCGATTGACAATCGATGTAAAAAAGATACCGGTAGATTTAATTTCAGTTGCTGCTCATACCATCCATGGCCCCAAAGGGATTGGCGGTCTTTATATCCGTAAGGGTACGCCTTTAACCAAGTGGATGGACGGGGGTTTTCAAGAATTTAACAGAAGAGCAGGTTTAGAAAATATTCCCGGTGCCATAGGTTTTGCACGGGCGGTTGAATTGGTCACTTCCGAAGAGAATGAGAAATTGATCGCTCTCAGAGATCATTTAATCAGCCATATTTTATCAGAAATTCCCCAAACTACTTTAAATGGACATCCTGAAAGGAGAACACCTCAAAATACGAATATTACCTTTCATTTTATAGAAGGGGAATCCATTACCCTGCATTTAGATATGCACGGTTTTGCGGTAAGCACCGGTTCGGCTTGCTTTAGCCGTTCATTGGAAGCTAGCCATGTTATTTTAGGTATCGGCGGAGACCACGAAAGGGCTCACGGTTCCATTCGTTTTACCTTGGGACGATATAATAACTTGAAGGAGATAGACAAATTAATAAAGACGGTAAAAGAAATTATTAGCGAATTAAGAAAAATCAGTCCTTTGGGCAAAGATTAAAAGGAGGTTTAATTCAATGAAATTTCCCTATAACGAAAAAGTATTGGAACATTTTCGACATCCTCGTAATGTTGGAAAAATTAAAAACGCAGATGGAAAAGCCATGGAAGGAAGTCCTGCCTGCGGAGATATGGTATCGGTTCAAATTAAGGTGGATGAAAAAACAAAGCGAATTCAGGATATAAAATTCGAATCCTACGGCTGTGCTTCAAATATTGCCACAGGTTCAATTATTACCGAGTTAGCCAAAGGAAAGACTCTGGAAGAGGCAAAAAAAATCAGCTGGAAACGGGCATCAGATGAACTGGGAGGCCTTCCTCCTATAAAGGCACACTGTTCTGTATTAGCGGTTGAGGGTTTACGTTCAGCCATCAGAAATTACGAGGAAAAACATGGTCTGGTAACAGATAAAACCCCCACTACCATCGAAATAATCGAAAAAAGATTAAGGAAAGTCATGAACCCCTTAAGCGGTCTCGATTTGGTAGGCACTAAATTAATTAGGAAAATAGAATTAAAAGAAGGAACAGTTAAAATAGATGTTGACCTGCCGGAAAATCATCAATTTACCAACTCAATCAAGGAAGAGATTATGGAAAAGGTTGAAACTTTACATGATATTAAAAAAGTATCGATAACCTTTAACGAATAATGTAATTGATAAAAGGGAACGATTCTATTTTTTTATTCCAATTAAAAAAGAACCATTCCCTTTTATCTTCAGTAGAGATTTAAGGGTAATCCTATTGTATTTTGAAAAATCTGGATATTTTGTTAAAACAACTATGATATTTTTATTCTTCAGTTTACCCAATTCTA
>JAHLWV010000219.1 GCA_019057735.1 Promethearchaeota archaeon
AGGATTCCATAAAAACTATTTTAGGGAAATTATCGAAAGTAGAAAAGAATTAGGAAATTATCTTCTCGAAATTGAAGATTTTGATCCAAGAGGTCTTGACCTTTTTTTTGGAGAAAAAAAGAAATATTAATTTTTGACGTATTTTAAAAAATGCTCTCCGTAATATGCAACATCTCCAGTAAAAAGTTCGTTCTTATTAAAATTCAATTGTTATTGTTTTCTATACGAGGCATTTTAAATCGTTTAATTTAAGTAAAGAATTCAATCAAATTTAAGACAAAAATAAGTACATTTAAAACTCATCTAAAAAACTCATTAAAAAAAAAAAGAGAGAAAAGATAATTATAAATTTTAAATAATCCTTCCCTCACTCATTTAAAAGAGACATTATATCTCCTAATTCTTTCATTTTCTTCATTCCTTTTATTTTCAATTTCCCCGTAAGCATTTTAGTTAATGCTCCAAATTTCGATAAAGTTCCACTGCTAAAATTAAAAAATAATTCGGTTGAGCAAGCCATTGAAGCATCGACTTGAAGGTTTTCAAGAACTTCTTTTTCATTCTTAATATGACTAATATCGAGTTTGCTGTTTTCGACTTTAATTAATGTAGCATATGATTGGTCAGTTAAATTATATAAGATTGAAAGTGATTTATCTTTATAGAGCTCCTTAAATTTATCTACCTCGTTAACGGGTTCCATTTGCTTCCATAATAATCCAGCAAGCCCCCTTCTTACTTCTACTTTTGGAAATGACATATTATCACCTAAATTTTATATTTATTTTACTCTCTCTATTTATGTTGTAAGATTATGGTCTTTTTGCCATTCTTTAAAGGATTTTTTTTTAGGCAGTTTAAATTCAATTTCATCTAGATTCTCTGCGATCGGTAATTGACCATAAGTATGAGCGGCCGCTACAGCGGCATGAACATGATCTGAAGGAGCATCTGCGGGAATATTTGCTAAAAATATGCTAAGATCATGATCTCGTCCAAATGTATCAATGAATCTTTTAACATTATCAACAATTTTCTCTACTGGACCATCGCGTAATAATCGGGCATTTACACCAGCAGCTATCGTGACTGTTTTTCCTTCATCTCGGTATTTGGCAGTATATTCTCTCACATCTTTTAAAGGATAATCCTGCCATCTACCCATTGCTAAGAATAAAACAGGAGCACCTTGACTTTCTATTTCAACATCAAAACTACCATGAAGTACTTCTTTACTATATCTTTCCATACGTTCTTCGCAATAATCGCCACTAACATTCATCGCTAATACACCTTTTTTCTTAGCTTTATTCATTAAACGTTTATTGTAAGGAACGACCCAATCCTGCATTTCTTTTACAGATAAATTGGGAATACATGCCCAAGCATCCGCACCAATCGCCATTATGTTGCCTGAGGACTCGTTTTGAACTTTAACCCACGGTATTAATACATCATCAACTATAAATGTGTATAATTCATGAGCGAATTTAGGATTTTTCCGATGGTCTCTTATAAGTTTAGGGAAACTCCGCATTCCAACAGCCATGCTAAACGGTGAGCAGAAAACACTTGTACCAAAACCATATTCTAAATTTATGTCAAGACTCTCCAATACAAACGGAAATCTGCCGTCGTTATACCAATCGACTTCCTTTTTTCTTAATTTGTCCAAATCTTCAGGTTTTTTAATTAAGGGATCTCGAAAATCAATCGTAGGCATCGAATTATCTCCATAAACCATTTTACCTCCTAAAGCTTCAATTTCTATATTATATGCATCAAGACCAAATGAAACTGAATCAAAACCATAATATCCTGAAACTTGAGCTCCAGCTTCACAATTTGGCTTTACATTGAAATAATAATCTTTTGCAGATAATCCCGCGAGCATCATTGTATGATCGTGACATTGAGCTGCAACTTGTATCCAGTTTTTCTTTCCTGTGTCGAATACTCCCGCTATTCCCTTTTTCATTTCCCCTGTCTGAGCCATTTTAATTCCCCTCCATTATATTTTTAGCCTTTTCGACAGCATCAAAAGCATCTTTTCCCCACGCATCTGCCCCAATTTCATCAGCAAATTCTTGAGTAGTAGGCACACCTCCTACTATAACTTTTACTTCGTTTCGCAAACCTTCATTTTGGAGTAAACCAAGGATTTTCTTCATTTCTAGCATAGTGGTTGTCATATAACACCCCAATCCTAATATATTCGGTTTGATTTCTTTTACTTTTTCAACAAATATTTCATTGGGTACATCTTCTCCCAAATCAATAACTTTAAATCCTCCACTTCTCAAAGTCGCTTTCACCATTATCTTTCCTAAATTATGCATATCACCCGCTACTGTTCCAATTATTACTGTTCCAGAGGTACCTAAATCCCCACTTGATAATTTAGGTTCAATAATTTCCATAGCTAACCGAAATGCTTCTGCGCATAATATAATATCTGTATGGAAATAATCATTTTTTTTCCATAGTTCTCCTGCTTCTACAATACCAGGAATAATTCCTTCATTCATAACTTTAATAGGTTCTATTCCCTCTTTTATTGACTTTTCAGCCAAGTCCTTAGCTAAGTCGTCATCACCTTCGAGAACAGCTATTTTTAAATCTTCTAAAGTTTTTAAATTTGTCATTTAAAAATCACCATTTTTGAATATTAAGTAGTCAAATCAAAAAATGTGGGTATCTAGTATAAATACTTTTTCATTTCAATTGCTTTTTCAATTAATTCCTTATTTTTCTTCTCTTTCTCGCTTAATTCTGTAATTGATTCTAATTCATTTAATTTTTTTTTCCCATTTTCAGTAATTTTTATGGTATCTTTCTCAATTCCAGCTTCTTCCTTGTTTTTAATTTCTTCTAAAGCATAATCCAAAGATTCACTATAAGGACCAAATCTATGAGCTTTGAAATCAAAAAATTCAAATATCTCTTCAAAATTCCTTAAAACCAAGAAAGCTATCTTTTGGAATTTTATTTTTCCATCTATCGGTTTAGAATTTAACCCATTTAATATCTTCAATACAAGTTGGGTATGTAAATCAATATTTTTAGTCATATTTTCACTTTTATAGAATTAACTGATTAATAAAAATATGGTGTGTTTCAAATTTCTTAAAATTTCTAATTCAAAATATTTTTTTCCCCTGGATATTTAGGAGGGCACCACGGCGGGATGCCAGAGAAGTTAATTTTCTTGAGAGTAAGAAAAAAAAAATTAAATCTTATTTCTTTGACAATAGAGAACTAACTCTTTAGCATCTAATAATTTTACTTTTATTTTTTTCTTCGCAAACTGAAGTTCCTTATCATATACTGGATTCCCCCGAAGATCAAGGATCTCCAGATTCTCAAGCTCGTCAAGCCCCCTGATCTCGGTGATCTCGTTAAATGCCAATTCTAACCTCATCAATTGCTTTAAATGCTCGAGGTTCTTAATTTCTAAAATTGAATTTCTCTTAATTGCCAAAAGGACCAGACTTTCAAGTGTATTAAGACCTTTAAGTTCTGTAATAAAGTTTTTTTCAATATTTAAGAATTTTAAATAGCTCAAATTTTCAAGCCCTCTGATTTCCGTTATACGATTACTACCAAGATATAATTTCCTTAAATTAATCAAGTTTTCTAAGCCTTTAATCTTTTTAATTTGATTATCAAAAAGATTCAATTCAACCAAATTAATAAGCGACTCAATTCCTCTAGTCTCAGATATTCGATTATTATAGAGATATAAATATTTTAAATTTATCAACGCTTTAAGACCCTTTATTTCTTTAATTTGGTTTACTCTTAGATTTAGCAACTCCAGATGAGTTAAGGTTTCAAGCCCTTCAATCTCAGTAATAGTATTATTTGAAAGATCCAGTTCCTTTACATAGGTTAAATTTTCTAATCCTAAAATATTAGTAATTTTGCGAATGCCCAAATTACTTAGATTTAACCTCTTATCTATTATATTGTATCGTTTTCCTTTATATTCTACATACTCCATAATATGATTGTTTTACTTTCTCTTCATTCTGTTTCTGAAAATACTGGTTTATTTTTAAAATTAGATGATCGGATCTCGATGTTGAGATCTAATTAAAATTTATAAATTTTATTTTTCAATACGCTCTGATTAGGCATAAATTATGGTAAGGCACAGACAATACAACTTCATATTATTCAATATATATAGAGAAAAAAATATAAATTTTAGTTAAATCTAAGAAGATAATGAACTCATTAAAAATACATTTCAAATTAAACAGTTTAAAGCAAATCTATTTTGCTTTAGTAATAATCCTATTAGGAACAATTTTAATAGTATCGTTCTCAATATTTCTGATTATCAAATTAAATTCAACCCCCGCAGAATATCTACCTTATTTGGTATCTGCCGAACCTTCTATGCTTAAATGGATTTACGAATTAATTGTTTTAGGGGCCATTCTTACAATAGGGGGTTTAATTTTATTATTTTACTTAATATTCTTTAAAATTAAAGAGTAATTAAATAAAAATCATATAATTAGAAAAGTAGATTAAAAATTCCAAACAATAGAACTCTCGTTTAATGATTGTATAATTATATTTTCGAACCACAATTTTTACAATAATCGCCTTTTCCTTGCAACTTATAGCCACAATACAAACAATAGTTTATATCTTCGGTTAATTTGGATTCTTCGAATTCAGATATTGAAATTATATGATTTTTAGATGAGAGATTTTCAATGATATTCTGAAGAATAA